>NZ_CAUVXL010000007.1:17103-29113 GCF_963555915.1 Protofrankia sp. Cas4 | reverse complement strand
TGCTGGTACTGAGAGTTCCAGACCGGCGGTGCCAGTGCGCCGACAAAAAACTGGCCTTCACCGCGTGCCGAGACCAGATGCTGACTCGGGCCTGGCCTCCGGACGATGTGACTTTCGTGCTGCTCCCATCGCAGCAGATTCACATCCTTCGGAGGCCAGACCGGCGGGTATCCACTCCAGTGGGACAGCGCAGCGTCAGCCCTGCAGGATCCATGACCAGATGGGCAGCGTGAGCAGGGACGCCGGCACCCCGACGCCGACCATCAGGCTCGGCAGTGGCGTCGCCAGGTCGTAACGGGTGGCGATCATCGCCCCGGCGACCATCGGCGGCATCGCGGTCTCGAACAGCGCCACCTGCACCCCGTGGTCGTCCAGAGAGCCGGTCAGGGCGTAGGCCCCGAACACCAGGGCAGGGCCGATGACGAGCTTGACCAGCAGGCCGATCGCGAGCTCCCGGTGCCAGGTGCGCAGCGCGCCGATGCGCAGCTGCAGGCCGATCGAGAACAACGCCAGCGGGGTGAGCGTCGAGCCGAGGGCCGTCAATGCCTCGGTGAGCCAGCCCGGAAACGCCACCGGACGCAGGATCAGCCCGGTCAGCAGCGCGATCAGGGCGGGCGCCGTGAATAGCCGACGGACGATCTCCATCCGGGTGACACCGGCCCCCGATGCCGTGGCCGCCACCGCGATGACCACCGTCCCGACGATGACGAACGAGCCGAGCTGGTCGACGAGAAGCGCGACCGGTACCGAGTCCGCCCCGAAGAAGGCCGTGACCATCGGTATGCCGACGAAGGATGTGTTGGCCACAGCGGCGGTGACGATCAGCGCACCGACGACGTCCCGGCGCAGGCGCAGGACACGGCCGATGCAGAGAAACAGCGTCGCGCCGACGACGAACAGCAGGTACGGGCCGGCGATGATGAGCAGTAGGTTGGCTGGGAACACCACGCTGTGTAAGACGCGGAGCGCCAGGGCGGGAAGGGCGACGTCGAGGACCCAGAAAGTGACCATCTGATGGGCGTCATCGGCCATCTGGCCGCGCCGTCGTGCCGCGCTGCCCGCCACGATGCCCGCCATCAGACCAACGACCAGGACGAGTAGGGCGGACACGTCCGGCATCCTGTCAGGCGTTGGTGGGAACCCCACAGCGGGCCGTATCCAGCCGCGCAGCCGTTGCTGGATACGCTCGTTGCCGTCTGCGAAGAGTGCCCGGTCGAGGTGGGAACCGAATCGGCCGCCAGCCGCCTTTGCGTCCCGAGCCGCTCCGGAGGCCCAGCACAGTGTCTGCTTCAGTGTCCACGATCGCCTCGAACACCCTCGCGCTCGGCCCGAGCTTTCTGGATGCGCAGCATCTGGCCAAGGCGGGTCTGATCGTCGTCCTATTGATCGTTTTTGCCGAGTCCGGCCTGTTGGTCGGGTTCTTCCTGCCCGGCGACTCGCTGTTGTTCACAGTCGGTCTGCTTGTGTCCAACCACACGTTGTCCACTCCGCTGTGGCTCGCCTGTCTTCTGATCTCGATCGCCGCGATCCTCGGCGACCAGACCGGTTTTCTGTTCGGACGCAAGGTCGGCCCCACCCTGTTCCGGCGTCCCGACTCACGGCTGTTCAAACAGGAGAACGTGGAGAAGGCCCGCGACTTCTTCGAGCGCTACGGACCCCGTTCGATCATTCTTGCCCGCTTCGTGCCGATCGTCCGGACGTTCACCCCGATCATCGCGGGCGTCAGCGGCATGAACTACCGGCTCTTCAGCACCTTCAACATCATCGGTGGGCTGCTGTGGGGTAGTGGCGTCACAGTGATCGGATATTTTCTCGGCAAGGTCCACTTCGTGGCGGACAACGTGGAGGGAATCTTCATCGGGATCGTGCTGCTCTCGGTCATCCCGATCGCCTTCGAGCTGCTGCGGGCCCATCGCCGGGGAAACCGGCCAGCCCAGAGCTCGGATGCACCTCGACGCACACCACAGTCGCGTCCGCTGAGCGATCAGGACTGACACCGGCTACCCGCGGGCTGCGCAAGGACGGACTTGCGGTTGGAAACCGGGTCAGCTAGGCCCGTCGAACCGGCCCGGCGGCAGAGGTTCGGGCGGCCCGGGTTCCTCGTCCCGGATGGCATTAGGGCCGCAACCAGCGGCCCACACGGTCCGACACCGTTCGCAGTCCTCGGCCGCGCGGATGCCCTTGAGCGGATTACCTGGCCGACGTCGGGCGCGGCGGTGATCGGGACAGCGTAGTGAGACGAACGTCGCCAGAACGGGGGTCGCGTCAGCCACCGATCGTCCCTTTCCCTTGGCACACGGTGCAGTCGACTTCGTTCGAGCCGGTGAAGCCGCCTTCCTCGTCACGCTCCAAGGTGTCCTTGAGTACCTTGCTGGTAC
Source organism: Protofrankia sp. Cas4 (assembly GCF_963555915.1). Lineage (NCBI taxonomy): Bacteria > Bacillati > Actinomycetota > Actinomycetes > Frankiales > Frankiaceae > Protofrankia > Protofrankia sp. Cas4. Next base: position 26,735 of record NZ_CAUVXL010000007.1, on the reverse strand, counting down.
CGCGGCAGGTGTCGCAGGTCCGCAATCCAGCCTCCCGGCCGTCTTGCTGCCCGCGTCCGCCGAGCTCTCGTTTGCGCCTCTCGCGGCCCTTGTCCTGTGCCACGGCCGCCTCCACGGGTACTCATCGCCGTGACCGCCACGTTACGGACGGGGCAGGACGCTAGCAAGAGTGCATGAGGCCCGCGTTCTACGTGTCTCGTGTCGTGCTTGCGTGCTTGCGCGCTCGTCAGCTTGCTTTGGAGCGAGTAGCGAACTGGTCGAGCAGGGCGTCGATCCCTTCGACAGTGGGGGCAACCTGTACCCCAAGTCATGACAGGTGTAGCCCAGCGCACGCCAGCCTGCCTGTGGCGTAGACGGCCGGATCTGACCGGTTGGCGGCACGCCTTCGCATACCACGGCCTGTTCTTGATCCCGCTGTCCGCGAGCGCAGCCTCAATCCCGCGGGCACAGCTCCGGGCCGCACCCTCACGCAACTCCGCTGGCCCGGTAGTCGGACCCCGGTACCGCCGCCGTATCCCGCAGCAGAGTGGCAGCCTCGTGCCGGCCACGAGGCTTCATCGTTTGCCATGTGATGCCGCCGGTGAACAGAATCCGGGTGGTGGGGCCGGGGTGCGTAGGTCGTTAAGGCCATCCTGATGACCGGAACCACCTACCGTTCGGCCGAATGTCGTCCGACAGTAGGTGGAATTGGCCGTTATGATGACGTTTTCTACCTAAGATGTCATTGCATGCGATAAATCTGGCCGATGGGCCGGGTACACCTTTAAGGATCTGGAGTTGCCGTAGGGCCGCGGTATGCAGCCTCGACCCACCTACCGCTGCGACCTCTCCGACGACCGCTGGGCACTGATCGAACCGTTCCTGACCGCTTGGCGGGCCAGGAACGCCGGACGCTGCGCAGCAACCTACGGCCGCACGATCACAAACATATACATAGAGTAACATACTGTAAAATAATCGGCGTCAATGTTCCAGAAGATCGAAACCCTTCCCGGCCCCGGGCGGTACTCGCGGGAGCCCTTTGCTACCTGATCGACATCTGCACCGTGTTCGCCAGGCTCGTCCACGACAGCATCGCCACGCTGGTCGACCGAACCAGCCGGTTCGTTGTGCTCGTCCGCATCCCCTACGACCGCACCGCCGAGCGGGTCGCCATTCAGCTGTCCCAGCAGTGGGCCGGGATGAAAAACGGGCGGGAAGAAGTAAAGTTGCGGAATCACGAGACACTACACCCGTCGGGCGGCTCCGAGGGGCCACAAACCTTCATCCCACGCAGCACCGTATCGAGCAAGGTTTGCCCACCTGACAACTTGAATAATCTTCCCGGTGCTGTTCAATTCCCCCGGTTCGGTTGTCCGGGAACCGTGCTGGCATGTCATCGCGGCCCACATGCGGATGATTCTCAGCCGTTTATCGGGTCGACCCGGGGCTACACCGTCCAACGGTCGGGGTCGGCACCGCCGAGCCAACGGTCGATGTCGGAACGCCGCCAGACCCGGGTCCCACCCCAGGTCGCAGTCCGGTTGACCACCGCGACAGGAGCAGGCGCACGGGGATCGGTCCGCATCCGGTGGTCGACAGCCTGGCGGGTCACCCCGAGGACGGCGGCGATGTCGGAAGACCCCACGAACATCGGCGGCTCGTCCACAACCGTTGACGATAGCCTGCCCACGCGCGACCGCAGACCCAGATCAGGCTCTTCATACGGCAGGGCCGCTTCGCCGAGGCCGTGACGACACAGCGGCGGACCAAGGCCAAGACCAAGACCAAGATCAAGACTACGGGTAGCGCGCATTGGCTACACGGTTGGCTACAATCTCCCGGCGGCCGCGCTCGCCGCGGTCGCATCGGGGGTCCGGGGGTTGTCCCCCGGGAAGGCATAACGGCTGGTGGCGAAGCCGACGGCGGTCGGCGAGCAGCATGATCGAACGAGTGGAGACGAGGGGAATCGAACCCCTAACCCCTGCCTTGCAAAGGCAGTGCTCTGCCAATTGAGCTACGTCCCCTCGAGGGGAAACTCTTCTAAGAGTACGGCACGCAGCCGGTAGCGGGCAGGTAGCGGGCCGGTCGCGGATGAGACCGCACGGGGCGCGGGTTGTGCTCCGCGGAGCACAACCCGCGCCCCGTCCCTACCCGGTGGCCTGTCGTGTCAGGAGTTGCAGGATGCAAGCCCCAGTGCCCTCAGGAGGGATCCGGCAAAATTCGCATCCTCCGGGCAGGAGGGCGTCGGTGCGGGTTGCGGCGACGGCGGGCTGGCCGAGTCGCCACCCCGCGTCAGCTCGGCCGTGCCGGCTGTCGAGGCGGACTCCTGGCCGGCTGAAGGCGAAGCCGCCGGGTTGGGCGCATTCGCCGGTGCGGCGGTGGATGGCCCGGTTGACGCCGCGGCCACAGGCCCCGCCGGATCGCCGGTGGGCGGACCAACGCCGCCCGGAGCCGCTGACGCTCCGACCGGGTCAAGCACGGACGTGGTACCGGCAGCCACCAGCCGCGGGTTGTTGCCCGATGCTGCCGGCGGCCGCCTGGGAGCAGCCGCCGCCGCAGCCGAAGCGGTGGTCACCCCGTCCTGTGCGTCCCGCGCGTCCTGCCCGGAAGGACCCACGATGCCGGGTGACGTCGTCGCCGCGCTGGCCGGCCCGTCACCCGACGTACCTGGACGGACCACGGTCGTTTCATGCTGTCCGCCGCCCGAGAGCACAGCCGACACAACGAGCAGAATTATAGCTACGAATCCGCCCAAACCAGCACCCACGGCAACCTCGCGAGGCCGAGGAGTGTCGTCATCCGACCCGCTGGCGCCGATCAGGTGCCGTGATTCGCCGACGGGCACGCCGCTGTCGCTTGTCATCCGTCCCCTTCATGCCCGGAGCTACCTTCCAGGCGCCCGGACCGATCCCGGGCGTCCCCGTCCGACAGCCAGCTCTCACAACGCTTCGCCTACAACTTAGACACAAACGGTAATGAGACACATAGGATGCCAAAGGGAACTCAACCACAACCCCACTACTGGCGGGTTAAGCCCTCGGAAAAGGGCATGGGAGTCCAGGATTGAAGATCTTTAACGACCAGGGCATGCGGGTCCACCGGAGACTCCACGCAGCCGGAACCGGCCAGGCATCACAGCGGGCCGGCGGGTCGTTCACCGCCGACAGGCGCACAGGCGCACAGGGTCCCCGGTGGATGGCCGGAGGTCGAACCTGAACCATCCACCGGAGATCACACGATCACAGGGGTGACCGATACCTCAGGGCTGAGAGAGGAACACACGGCCTGACAGGACGGTCCTGCGGGCGGGACGTCAGTTCAGGTTGATGGCCGTGGTCGCCTCGTGCCAGAGGTCGACCTCGTCCTTACCCCGCCGACGGCGCACGACCGTCGCCACGGCGCCGGCGCCGGCGACAACTGCGAGAACTACGAGCTTGCGAATCATGTAGGTCAACCTACCCGCGTCGGGCGATGCTTGCCCACCCGCCTGGTGCGACCCGTTGTGGGCAGCCGTGGGCGGTCGCGGCCACTCGATTCCCAACAGGCGCCGGGAAAAGGTCAGCGCTGGTAGGTGGCCCGAAGGACCCCGCGGGCGAGGGTGTGGAACGTCAGGTTGAACCCGACCACCGCCGGTGAGACGGAGTCGGGGATCCCGAGCGAGGGGACGTCGACCGCATGGACGGCGAAGACGTACCGATGTGGACGGTCACCTTCCGGAGGTGAAGCGCCACCGAAATCGACTGTTCCATAATCATTGCGGACGTGGAAGGAGCCCGCGGGTAGGCCGGAAAGGTCACCGCTGGCCACTCCGTGCGGCAGTTCGGTGACCGAGGCCGGAATGTCGACCAACGTCCAGTGCCAGAAGCCGCTGCCCGTCGGTGCGTCCGGGTCGAAACAGGTGACAACGAAGCTCTGCGTCCCCGGCGGGAAACCCGTCCACGCAAGGTGCGGCGAGAGGTTCTGCCCGCCTGCGCTGGTGTGGACAGCCGTCAGCGGGAGCGTGTCACCGTCGGCGAAGTCGTCACTGGTGAGGGTGAACAACGGCGCGGGGGGGAGGGTATCGAAGGGGTCCGGGGACGTGCCGCGATCGAGCAGAGACATCAGCCAGCCTCATTTCCATTGTCAGATGATTACCGTCGTGCTGTGACATTGGTCGTGCTGTCGCATCTGCTGGGACACGACTTCTGTCGTGACACGACTGTTACGTGTCCGGCACAGCATTTCTCATGCAACCTCGGCGCGACGTGGCTCACCGGGTCCGTCGGGTCCCAGGCGGTGTTGCCCATCCACACGCAGCCACGACGCGGGTCACCTAAAAGGTAAAGTTATGTTAACTTAACTTTGAAGGGATTGGCGGCGACACGGCACTCGACATCTCGCCCCGAGGCTGGTAGATGATCATAAATAGCGTCCTGAAAAGGACCTTACGGGCACGGTGGTGCGCGGTGGGCGCCCGCAGAAAAACTCGGGCTCGTTGCGGGTTTTTGGGTGCCAAGTGGGACGCGCGGGCCTCCGGCCCGCTACCCTGGGAGCGTCCCGGTGGGGTGACTACCGACTCCCCCCGTGTTGGTGGTTTCCCACCGGGGCGCTTCCCCTCGGCGCAGCGGGGAAGTCGTTCATCGCCGTTACCGCCCGCGCAGGCCCTCGCGCATGCCTTCGGGACAGGTACGCGCTTACGCTCCGGGCGTGAGGGCCATGATGTAGGTGCCGGGATGCGTCGCGCCTTCCTGGTTGACGATCGGTCCGTATGTCCACGGCAACACGGTGGAACTGCGCTCATCGGGTGGCGTGATGCCGAGGCGCGTCGCGGCAAAATCGGAGCTGCTGGCCGTGTCATCGGCGAGGTAGGTCAGCGTCGCGTGCGCGTTCGCGCCCGGTGCGAGAACGATCCTCGTGCTGCTGACGAGCGGGGATCGCGGGATGTCATACGTGGCTCCGTTCGCGGACAGCAGCTGCGCGCCCGGGAATCCGTACATGCTGCATCGGGTCGCCGACCGGTTCGTGAACGTCACGGGGATCTGGCGTTGTGACGCGGCGACGGTCGTGACCGTGCCCAAAGTGACGGCGAGGCCCGCCATGGCGCACCGCGTGATCTCCGCAGGTATGGCAGCCTGGCCGTTGGTTGCCGTCGACGGCGTCGATCCGGGGGAGACAGACGTCGATCCGGCGGAGACTGCCGATGACGGAGTGGCCGCCGAATGCACGGCACCGGCCGAGCCACTGCAGGACGCGGCAACGAGCGGTAGCACGAGCGGTAGCACGAGCAGCAGTACTTTCCGGCGCGGCACCCGATCGAGGTGTCGATGCATGTAGCCCCCAGGGCAGGTGCGCGGTTTCGGATGGAACGCGCGTGTTTCACCATTATGTCGTACACCGGCGTCGCCGACACCGACCCACGCCGCCCGCGCTACCCACCAAGGCGTGGATTAACCAACTCCAGGCGATCATCGAGACGGAGGAGCCGCCACACACAGGCCAAGCCGCTTGATGTCTCATCGAGTTTGACAGGTTCCGGGCAGCGGATCAGGCTCCGGTGAGCCCCTCTCGGACTGCGATGCCGGCGAGCCGGTCACCCTCCAGGTGGAATTCGATCAGCCATTTCGCCGAAATGAGCGGCCACCGCCCCCGCGCGGGTGCCGAGCACCGGATGACGCCGCCGACTGCCTCCGAACACTCCACATGCTGCGCGGCGGCGAAACTCCGGATGGCCGACGAGTCGCTTCCCAGCGGAAGGGCTTCCAGCAGCCGAGTGCGTACATCGGCAGCGGTCTTCAGTCGCTTCCACCGGATTCCGGCCATCGGGGTGCTCCGTCAAAGAATCTGGCCCCATCCAGGGGCGATCATCACTGGCTTGTTCTCGGGCACACCACTCTTGTTGAGGATCGTACGCGCGACGGAGTTGCTGTTCGGTCCGGTCGGCTGGTACGGAATCGCCGCCGCGTCGATCCGGCTCAGCTCCCTGGTGAAAGAGGCGTCCTTCCCGTGCGCGGCCGGGCCCGCCATGACCGTCGTCGACGGGGCACCGGGCTCCCAGTCGATGGTGCCCGGTGTGTACGGGCCATGATCGCATTTGATGGCGCCGTATCCGCCCGGACCACCCCGGCCGCTCGGTCCGCCCCGGAAGAAATAAGGGGTTCCGGAGGCGTCGATATAGATCACGAACAGGTGGTAGACCGGCAGTCCGGCCAGCCCTCGGATCTTGGTGGCCCGAACGTCGATCTGGCCGGAGGGCGGGGCCGCCGCCCGCTCCTCACCCGAGCCGGTATCCGCACCCGCGTCATCGGGCTGGGTGTCGACACCCGCGATCGCTCCGGCGTCATGGATATCGCGGTCCACGTCCTGGCCACCGTCCTGCTCGCCGTTCTGGGCGGCGTCCTGGCCGGTGTTCTGGCCGGTGTTCTGGCCACGGTCTTCATCCGAGGAGGACGATGACCACTGGCGCTGAACCTGGGGCTGCAGGGTTGTCAGGAGGCTTGTCATCGCGCGGTTGCCCACAGTGCTCTGCAACGCCAGCAGGTCGAGGCCGCCAACCGGTGCCGGGGACACCTTGGACGGCCGGGCATGAGCCCGCACCGTTGGGGCGAACTCGGGGTCCACATATCGCATGCGGAGTCCTCCTCCTACCAATCCCGCCTTGGAGTAAACCGTGCCGCCATAGGCGCTGGCGAGCGCTCAGGGGCAGCCTTTCGGGCAGTCGTACCGGCAGTCGACATCACGTACAACCGTGGGAGCAGGGCACGGAGTGCTTACCGGCGGTCCTGGGCGAGCCCAAGGCGCGGCTGCTGCGGTTTCACGCCGGCCTCAGCGTCGGGACACGTTGACTACGATGCGTGACACTGGGTTTGTGGACATATGGAGCAAGACCCTCTATGGGGAGCGGCCACGTCGTCCTGATGCACGCGGGACGTGGGAGGCAAGACCCGGCTGAGGTCGCCCACAACAATGCCCATGATGCCTGCCACCACGAGTGGGACATTCGCCGAACTCTCGACCAAGTGGGTCCTGCTGACCAGCGGTGGCGATCAGGCGCTGTGATAAGGCGCTGCGGGAAGGTGTTCGTCGCCGTCCGCGACGATTTCACGGGCGTAGGCGTCGAATTCTTCCAGGCTGCGGAAGGCGGTCGTGCGGCCCGTCACGATGTCCTCGTCGGCCTTACGTTCGCCGGCCTGCCAGGCTGATGTCCAGAACCACGCCTGGTCGGGGGGAGGGTCGTCACATGGGGTGGTGCCCATCGTGAACTCGATCATCGCACCGGCATCCCTCGCCATGGCTCGTCAGGCGCCGCGCTGTTGGCTGCCACCAACGGTCTGGAGAGCGTCAAACCGGCTCAGGCTACAGCGGAGGACCAGCTTCGGGGTCATCCAGCGGGCCCCGGACGGGTGGGATCCTCCGGAAGCGACGCCCACATCCGGATCAACTCAGCCGGAGATGCCATTGGCCGGATCGTCACCACGTAGTGCTCGGCTTCGTCGTCCGCCGTGTCCGTGCTGGCCACCGTCACGAGTTCTCCACCATCCCGTTCTGTCCCGATCCCGTCGGTTGTTGGGCGCCGGCCCGGCTCTGCGCAGACCGCTCGACACGAGGCGGGGCCGGCTGACAACAAGCCTGACGGTCAACAGGGCAGCCGCGGAACGCCGAGGTGGCATGGAGTCACGGCATGGGTGCCGAAGCCCGATGAGAGCTGCCGACCGGTTGCCGAACGATCGCCGGCCGCTGCGGAAGCCCTGCCGCACAAGCGGATATACCGGGGCGGCATGGCCGCGCTACGCTCAGCGTGCCGGCATGTGCACGCGGCTGCGGTCAGCCATGCGGCTACCCCTGAGACGGCGGAGGACCGGTGCGAGAACCCGCTCCCCCCTACACGGTCTCGCCCGCCTTGCTGGTCCGGGACGACATGCGCGCCGCCCTCTACGCTCACGATTTTGCCGCCGCCTTCCTGCTGATGCGTAAGTGGGACCACGCCAGCCAGGACCGGATCGCCTCGCCGATCGACGGCTTCAGCCAGCCGCGGATCAGCCGGATCGTCCGCGGCGAGGAACGGATCCAATCCCTGGAGGTCATCGAGTGGATCGCCGACGGCCTTCGCATTCCCGGCGCGTTCCTACGGCTCGCCCCGCGCTCCTGGGAAGCCGACACACCAGCGGGCGCCGCGCACCCGCAGACCATCGACCCGGCGGAACCGGAGACCTCACCCGGCCGGGACGTCGGCACCGGCGGTCTGGTGGTTGAGGAGGACTTCGCCGAACTGCGTTACGACGGCGGGGTCTACTACCCGCAGCAGCGCCGCCGGATCACTAACGTCGGGTCCGAACCGGTCACCCGCTACCTCATGCGGATCTCCGTCGACCGGTATCCGGGCGACCCGGAACGGTCCGCGCGGCTGTACCGGGCGAACCCGCTGCGTTGGGATTTCCTGCGTCTGGCGGCCCGATGCGACGGGGAGGAGATGTCCTGGACGGTGAAGACCGACTGGGACGCTCTCAAGGAAGTCTGGCTGCTGTTCGAGAACGTCCGCCGTCGGTTTCCGCTCTACCCCGGGGACACCGCGACCATCGAGTACGCCTACCAGGTCCGTGAGGACAAGTGGGGGCAGTGGTTCCAACGTGCCGTGCGCACGCCTACCCGGCATCTGTCGGTCAGCCTCGACTTCCCCGCCGACCTTGATCCGGTGGTGTGGGGAATGGAGACGTCCACGACAGCCGACGCGTTTCCGTTCCGAACCGCGATCCGGCGGGAGGGTACCGGTGACCGGCGGATCTTCTCCTGGGAGACGCACCATCCGCCGCTGCACACCCGCTACCGGCTGGAGTGGAACTTCCGCACCGCAGCCCCCGTCCCGAACGAGTCCATGAGCCCGAGCAGTCAGATGGCGTCGGTCGGGATCGTCCAGGACGACGCCGAGATCCTACGACACCCGGCCCGCTTATTCGATCTTCCTATGGAGGACGAGGATGCCCGCCGCGTCATCGCGGAACTGGTCTCGGCCATCGCCCGTGTCGCCGCCCTGCATACCTTCGGTAAGGGGATGGGGATCGCGGCACCCCAGATCGGGATCAACCGTGCCGCCGCGATCGTCCGAGCTCCGAACGGGGAGACAGTCACCCTGCTCAATCCCCGGATCGTCGAGGAGTCCCCGGACAGCGACGAACAGTACGAGGGATGCCTGAGTTTCTTCGACGTCCGGGGCCTGGTACCTCGCCCGCTGACGATCCACGTCGAACATACCGATATCGATGGGACTCGGCACATCACCGTCTTCGACCGGGGTCTCGCCCGGCTTGTCGCACATGAGATCGACCATCTGTGCGGCCATCTCTACACCGACCGGATGCGGCCGGGTGTCGGGCCGATCCCGGTGGAGCAGTACCGGGGTACGGGATCAGCCTGGACCTACAACCAGTAACAGGCACACGCTCCACGGCCAGGAAGCGTCGTTACGGTCATGCCGCGTCCGTCGCCGTGCACCTACTATGATCTTCCGCCGGCAATGCTCCCACACGCAAAGACCGACCGCCGAAGGCCATCGCCAAAGCGGTCGGACGTTGAGGAAATGCCAAGCTTTGTAGGACGTACCGGTGTGGAGCACCCGCCGACGGCGGGCGCTCCACACCGAACGGGTCAGACCGGGCGGACGTGCTCGGCCTGCGGAC
>NZ_CAUVXL010000007.1:0-16538 GCF_963555915.1 Protofrankia sp. Cas4 | reverse complement strand
CCTTCTGGCCCTGCGTCACCTCGAACTCGACGCGCTGGTTCTCTTCCAGGCTGCGGTAGCCTGCGCTGTCGATGGCGGAGTAGTGGACGAACACGTCGGGACCGCCGCCGTCCTGGGCGATAAACCCGAATCCCTTCTCGCCGTTGAACCACTTCACGGTGCCCTGAGCCATGTGTCGTCTCCTTCGTGGGGCTGGACCAAGCCCGCCCACTGCGAATACCAGGTTGCCGCGGTGGGACCGTCCCACTACCGGAAAAGACCGGAGAAACGAAAAACGCCCGCTGTCAGACTCCGGGGCGTTTGAGCGTTCGAGGAAGCTCCAACTGCAACACAGCCAACGTACCAGGCTTCACGAGGATGCGCGGGGTGAGGGTGCGCAACAGGCGAACTCCCCGACAGGCGGTGCGGATCATGAGCATGATCAATTAACTGGACGGCTCAGGATGTTCGAGGCGGGAGCAGTTTGGCTGATTGATCCGCTGTTGCGATCAGCTGTCCGTTTTCGTCGAATATCCTGGCGCTGACCTGGGCTACGCCACCGATCACGGCCTCTACCTGGGCGTCCACCAGCATCCAGTCCGTCTGGGCCAAGAGCCCGACCCGCAGACTGTTGTCCAGGCTGAGTGTGTAGACGGGCCGGCCCACCGCATCGATGACAGCGGCCGGCGCCAGATCCGCGAGGATCGCGACCGACGCCGTCGAGGTCACCATGGGCTGATTCAGCCGGGCCCACAGGATGGCGCGGCCCGAACCCGGGCTGCCATCGAGCGTTGACCGTGGCGGGCGGGCCCAACGCTGCTCGATCCGGGCGAGCATGCCCCCCGCCTCGGCCACGCTGCGGCCGCTGCTGGTGTAGGTCCGCGGCGGGCAGTCCGGCGGGCCTGGCACGTCATCCGGTGGACCGGCGAACTGCACACCGCCGTCCACTGTCGGGCCGCCATCCGTCGGGCCGCCGAAGGTGCCCGTGGCCAGCAGGGCGAGCCGGCCGTTGATCATGCCGCGTACCGCGACCTGGGACAGGTTCCGCCCGTGCTGGCCTACCTCGAGCTGAAGATTGAGACACGCCCCGGCCTGGATGGGAGAGACGTACTGGACGGTCGCCCACACACAGCCCCGATCGAGGATGCTCTCGGTGACCGCGATCGCCGCGGCCAGCCCACAACCGCCCCACAACGTCCTGCCGGAGTTGAGCAGGTGCGGGCCGACCACGAGGCTGCCGCCGCCGGCCTCGGCATCGACGCTCAGCCCGAGAAGCCCGCGCAGGTCATGCGTGGTGCCTCCGGCGGTCCCTCCGGCGGTCCCTCCGGCAGTCCGGTCGGCGCCGTCCACATCCATCCCGAACCCGGTGCTCATGTCCCCATGCTCGCAGGTTGCCCCCTACAGCCGCCCTGTGTGCGATGGGCGCCGGGCGACTATCGCGGCGAATGTCCGGCGACGATGCGCACCAGCGCGGGCGGTGTTCCCAGCATGCCCGGCCGGGTCGGCGGGGCGCCGGGCGCATGCGGTGGTACCCGCACCCGCAGAGCCGCCGGCAGGCAGCGGAACTCCAGCGGAGGGTCCAGTTGCGTGGCCTCGCCGTCAATGCCGATGTTCACCGGACCGGTGGAATCCACCCGCAGCGTCGGGGTCGTCCACCGGTGGAATCCCCGGAAGCGTTCCAGCGCTCCGGCTGACTCGAGCGCCATCAGGGCCGGCACGTCGTGGGCACGGTCGACGAGCACGGTGACGACCCCGAGTTCCCCGCCATCGAGCTTCGGCCGGGTGCCCAGCCCACCGAGACTGCGCAACTGGTAGGCGTTGTTCGACACGAGCAGGACGTCCGCCGTCGGTGTGAGTTCACCGTCCGGGCCGGTGAAGCGCAGATCCGGTGGGGTGGCCCGCGGGCCCAGCAGATCCGGAAGCATCTCGGTCGCCGTGCCGATCTTGGAGTTGCGGTAGTCGTCGGACTGCACGATCTCGGCATAAATGCCCAGCGAGGCGTTGTTGACGAACACCCGACCATCGACCTCACCGAGATCGATTCGTCGTTCCACGGCGGTGATGAAGCCCTCCAGCGCCCCGGCGACGTCGCTGCGATCAAGGCCGAGGTCGGCGGCGAAGTGGTTTCGGGTGCCGGCCGGGATGCAGACGAATGCGATATCGTGCCTGCGGGCGACATCGGCGACAAGGGCCTGCGATCCGTCGCCGCCGGCCATTCCGATCACGTCTGCTCCGCCTGCGACGGCGTCTTCGGCGAGCGCGCGTAGGTCGTCGCCCGGTGTGAGCGTGATGGTCGCGATGCCGCGCTGCCGCGCCTCGTCGACCAGGTGGTGACGTTCGGCGGCACCCCCGCCCGAGCGCGGGTTCACGATGAGGACGCCATGGCGGGCAGGTCCCACAGCGACCCCGGACGGGCGGTGACGCCCGAATGCGGTCCGGGTCGCAGCTCCGGATGCGGCGATCAGAATGATGACAATGATCGCGGTGGTGATGCCGGCGACGTCAAGGGCCAGGACCAGCACGACGAGCGCGACAGCCGCGACAGCGGTCCCCAGGAGGCGGCGCAGGCCGCGGTTGACCAGCGCACTCCCGACGGCGAGTCCGGTGATCACGAATGCCGGGATGACGATCAGCAGTGTGCCTGGATCGTCCACCAGGCTCCAGATCCCGACGACCATGGCGGCCGCGAAGCACAGCAACGCCGCTGTCGCCGCGGCTCGCCGTGACAACGAGGGCCGGGCGACCTCCGAATGCTCATGGGCCATGCCACTCCGTTGCGACTGGTGTCCGTTGTGACTGGCGTCCGTTGTGATTGGTGGCCGCTGTCAGAACGCCGGCCGGGTGAACTGTTCCTTACCCCGTGGTGTGACCGTTACCACTGCGAAGGCGTGGCATGGCCGGTGACCCGGCTGCGGCCGGTCATGGGCCGCAGCCGGTGGATGGACGACTGGTGCGAGACTTCTGCCTTATGGTGAAAAGACCCCGGACCCGTGCGAGCCGGTTCATCGCGATCGGAGCCGGGCTGGTGGTCCTCGGCGCCGGTGCTGGCGCATGCAGTTCCGGTGGTGCCGCGCCGGCAGCTGACGCAACGCCGACGAAGATCCAGGCTCCGCTCGGCGCGGAGGCGGGTATCAGGGCGCAGACCGGCAGTGACCAGGGCTCATCCCCCCGCCCGTCGCCCGTGCCCGGCGGCCAGCTGACTCCCGCACCCGGGTCACCGCCGGTGTGTGGCGAGTCCGAGCTACGGCTTGATGCCGGTCCGATGACGGGCGCCGCGTCCGCTGAACGTCAGGGGTTCGTCGTTGTCCTCACCGACATCGCAGACCGGCCGTGTTCGTTGATCGGCTATCCGTCCGTGGTCGCGTTGAACAGCGAAGGCCGCCAGGAGCGGTCCGCCGCCCGGTCCGAAGGCGGCAGCCTGTTCAGGGTGGGCCCACCGGGAACAGTTGTCCTTCAGCCACAGCACAGCGCGTCGTTCGGGGTCGAATGGACAGCCGTTCGTTCCGCGGGCACATCCGATGCCAAGGACGCATGCTTGCCGTACGCGAGTTTTGTGATCATCCCGCCGAACCAGGGTGGCGGTCGGCACGTTGATCGCCAGGTAGCCATCTGTGACGCATTCCAGGCGCATCCCGTGGTCGCCGGAACCACGGGAACACGGTCGCACTGACCGACAGTTACGACCGACGACCGACCACTACCCACTACCCACTACCCACTACCTACGACGATGCCCGGAAACCCGCGATGCCACGCAGACGTGGGACGGCACCCATCCGTTGGGGATTCCACCCCAGCTCCGAATACATGTCATTGTCCTGCCATCGGGCCAGCGCCTCCCGGTCCAGGGCGGCGAGCGACTCCGGCAGGGCGTCCAGATGGTGCCACTGAAGGCGGCCCACCCGCTGGTCCCGGCCTGGCGTTGGCATGCCGCGCCAGTGGGTCAACCGGAAGAACAACCCCACCCGTTCACCGGTATCGCCGTAATGGTGATGCGCCACGTGCGCGAGCCACACATGCGCTGCCATCGCCATCACCGACACCGTGTCGTCGGCGATTCGAAGCACGGCCTCTATCGCCGGTTCATGCCCGTGTAACTCGCCCCATGGAAGCCGCCACGGTGAATCCGGCTCGCCGGAACAGCCCAGCAGAACCGACCCGTCCGCGCGCCACATCAGCACATGGACATCGATCGGCAACTGAGTCACACGGTCGCTATCCGCACGGTCGATATCCGTGCGGCCGGCATTCGCACGCTCGGTATCTGCGCCGTTGGCGTTGTTGCCTATCACCACAGCCCCCCTCCGGGGGTGTCGCCAGCAGTGGGGTGGATGCGCGGATGAGCCTGCGCTGTACTCCAAGGGGATCGCATTGCGACCCCCTTGGCCCCCCGCGCCCGGCCGGTTACACCGTTGGCACCGTCGGAAACCGGCCCGTTAGCCGGGCCGGCAAGCGCCCGCCGGTCAGCCGCGTTCCAGATGACGGTGAGCTGTTCCGTGGCATCGACGACCGATAACCACATCTGCGCGCCCATCATGTGTCTGACCACCAAGTTTGCGAACCAATCCATACGACGCACCCCTGCAATCACGCCGCCGGAACTTCGACAACGAGTAGTCGTTATCTGACTATCCGCTGTCTGGCTGAAGCCCCGCCTCGCCGACGGTTCCCCCCTGCGAGCCGTCGCCATCGCGAAGTAGGTGAGGCGGACGCCGTGGGTTATCATCACGGCCTCCCGGGATCCCCACTTTCGCGGCGTGAGTGAGGGTGCTTGCACATCATGGCGCTCGTAGTGTGCAAATGCAAGGTCCGGGTGCACGTGCATGTGGCGTGGGCGTCTGTGGGGCGATGGAAGATCGGATGGCATACTCTTGCCCTGACCGATGTTGAGGGGGACTGATCGTGACGACCGCTGAGTCCGGAGGTGGTCCGACTGTGCGTCGGATCCTCCTTGGTTCCCAGCTCCGCCGGCTACGTGAGGACCGGGGCATCAGCCGCGAGGATGCGGGATACAGCATCCGGGCGTCTGAATCGAAGATCAGCCGCCTGGAGTTGGGACGGGTCAGCTTCAAGGAACGCGACGTGGCTGATCTGTTGACCTTCTATGGTGTCACCGACGAGGCTGAACGGGCGCCGTTGTTATCGCTGGTCCGTGAGGCCAACCAACCTGGGTGGTGGCACAGCTACACCGATGTCCTACCAGGTTGGTTCCAGTCCTACATCGGGCTGGAGGAGGCCGCGGCTCTGATCCGCACCTACGAGGTCCAGTTCATTCCGGGCCTGCTCCAGACCGAGGACTACGCCCGCGCCATTATTACTCAGGGTTATAAGGGGATGCCGGCCAAGGCCGTCGAGCGTCGGATCAGTGTACGGATGAATCGACAGAGACTGCTGATGCGGCCAGATCATCCTCGGTTATGGGTGGTCGTGGATGAGGCCGCACTACGGCGGCCGATAGGTGGGCCCAAGGTGATGCGTGCTCAGCTCGAGTACCTCACGACGCTCACGGAGCGGCCGAACCTCACTTTTCAGATCATGCCGTTCCTCTTCGGCGTTCATGCCGCTGAAGGCGGCGCGTTCAGTATCCTGCGCTTTCCCGAAGAGGATATGTCGGATGTCGTTTACCTGGAGCAGCTCGGCGGTGCCGTCTATCTGGACAAGCGCGAGGACGTCGACCGTTACCTGGAGGCCATGAACCGCCTCTGTCTCGACAGCTTGCCTCCGGCCAGCACCGCTGAGGTCCTCAGCCGGATCCTCAGCCAGACCTGAGGCACGGTGGGCAGCACGACCGTGCGGTTCTTCGCGCCCCGGGAGGCGCGAAGCGCCCTGGCTGCCTCGGGTTCATCCGAGGTTTCTACTGGAACAGGTTGTCAAAGTCACCGTCCTTGGCCCCGAGGATGAGCGCCTCGATCTCGGCGCGGGTGTAGATCAGTGCGGGACCTTCCGGATGCCTGGAGTTGCGGACCGCGACGGAGTCCGCTGACAGTCGGGCCATCTCCACGCAGTTTCCCTGCGAGTTGCTCCGCCGGCTCTTCTGCCAGGTGACCTGAGGCAGAGCGGTCGCGGACATTCCGTTGTAGATCTCGTGCACGGTGGTCTCCCTCGATTTTACGAGCCGTCGGCGACACGAGAAGGTCATAATTGTGTCACCATTGGCTTTTTGTGTTGTTTTACCATTTTGGTGATAAATAAAGGTCATAATTGTGTTTTCGCTGACGGGCGGGGCTTGCGAGTCCGTGCCTGCCGTGCCGTGCCGTGCCTGCCGCGCCGTGTTCCCGTGCGGCTCGCCGCACCCGCGCTCGCACCCGCGCGGACTCGAGTCCCGTCCCGTCTCCGGGCGCATGAACGGACCGACGGCAGAGCCCACCCCCTCCCGCTTCGCAGGAGCCTTAGGCCGTGCAAATGCACGTACTTCGTGCGCAGGATATAGCACGGGCATCCGCACGTGCATCGGAACCGTACGAATTACTTTAGGCAGTAAAATAATGACGAACTGTATTCAATGATTGCGAAAGGCCTACATGATGATACGCAGTGAAGTTATTTGATAACTACAGGGATCGGATCCGTTGCCCGCCTGCTCGGGCAGCGCCTGGCGGTAGGCGCGGCCGGCCACGCCAGAACGCCGCGGCCTCGTCGACCATCGAGATGATCGCCGGCCCGGTCCGGCCGCGCGGTGGTCCGGCCGTGCGGGTGACCCACCCGTGGACGCTGCGTCACCTGGTTCGGGCGAAGCCGTATGAACAGCGGGACCATACGGTGGCCATGGAACGCCTGGCGGACCGTTCAGCGCAGGTGCGCCCGATATCGAGGGGCCCGTGAAGGGACGTCGTGGTGAGTAGTGCGCTGCCACTGGCGCTCGCCGCCGGCATTTATCCGCTGGGACTGGCCATTGTTCTGCGCTATCTCGGCGAACCAGCCTCGATGCGGCATGCGTACGCCTACCTTGCCGGCACCGCGACCGTCACCTTCGTAGCGGGTGCGGCGATCCTGCTCACCCTGCGCGGCTCTGGGTTGACCGAGCGGAAGCATCCCACGCCGAGCGGCGGCATTCAGGTGTTCCTCGGGGTGGGACTGCTGGTCGTGGCGGTCTTTCTGGCCCGACGGCGAAAGCCGGCCGCTGCGGATGGGTCTGACGCTGCGGACGGGCCAGACGCGGCTGGTGCGTCCAGCCCGTCGGACAAGCCTGCTGGGCCGGATCAGGCTGACAAGCCCGATGGGGCGAATGCTGGACCCGGGCGTCATCCGGGACTCGGTCGTGTGTATCTGTTGGGGGTGGTCACATATCTGCCGTCCCTGCTCTATGTCAGCGCGATCAGAGACCTCGCGAACACCGACATGAGCGATTCGGCCACCGCGCTGCTCCTGGTGCTGTGCGGTGTGTTGGTGCTCCAGATGGTGGAATTGCCGATAATATTGCGACTGACCGCGCCGCGACACACCGGGGCGATTCTCGCCGCGTACAACGGGTGGATGCACCGACACGGGCGGGATCTGGTCGTCCTGCTTGCCGCCGCTGGTGGCGTGTACGTCCTCATCAGTGGGGTCACGACCCTGGTGGACTGAGTCGGAGGTTCAATGGCATGGAATAGGTGGAATGGCATATTTCCGCCAGGCTGCGGACCACTCGCCGTAGGTTTTTCCGGTCGCGGACGACACTGCGGCAATGGCCAGCGCCACAGCCCCCGTCACCGCCGTCACCAGCTATCGGACGATTCTCATGACGTCTCATTTACGGCCAGGCCCGATATTCCGGGCCAAGCGGCAGGAGGCATCCTCGTGACATCTCCTCCCGGCGTCGGGTCGGTTGGGAATACCGGCCAGTCAACACCGCAGCAACATCCCGGTCAATGACCCGAGTTGCTTTCGCGTATGAGAACGAATCCGTCGCGGGATGGTATTTCCCACGGATTGGTGCGGCGGGCGTGTCAACCCGAAATAGAAGAACGGAGGGTGTGTCGGAGAACGAGGGTTACGTGCCGGTGGTCTCCGTCGCGCTGTTCTTCGGGAGTTCAGGCCGAAGGAGACGCGCCGGACGTGCTGCCCACCGTCCGATATCGGGTGCCGGTGCCGGTGCCGGTGCCGGTGCCTCGGCGTCGCATGTCACCAGCGGCAGGTCCGCGCCCCGGTTGGCGGCGAGGCGCAGAAGTTCAGGCAGCAGGGTGGCGAGTACCGAGGCGTCGTCGTCGGCCTCATGGGCCCGACGTTGGGGAACGCCCCAGTGGGCCGCGAGGGTCGCCAGTTTCAGGTCGGGCAGTTCGAGGTTGAGCTGGCGCGCGAGAACCCGCGTGCACAGTCGCCGATCGATCGGTAGGCGCAGGTCGAGCCGCTGCGCCTCGGCTGAGATCATCTGCCAGTCGAACGTCGCGTTGTGGGCGACGAACACCCGCCCGGCAAGCATGGACACCAACGGATCGACGATCTGGTCGAACGTCGGGCTGCCGGCGAGTCGTTCGCGGGTGAGTCCGTGAATATGGACCGGTCCGGGGTCGCAACCCGGATCGAGCAGGGTCGACCAGCTGCCTTCGACGGTGCCGTCCGTGGCAACGTGGACAACGGCGACCGACAGCACTCGGTGTACACGCGGTGACAAGCCCGAGGTTTCGACGTCCACCACGGCGTACCGGTGCGGAAATACGGCGGCGAACTCACGGCCCGGGACCACGATGGTTGTCACAGAACGGATCTTGCCGGACCGCTGCGCCGGGACCGCAGCCATATGCACATGAGAGAGACAATTCTTACACTGTGGATGGCGGTCGGCAGGTCGGCAGGTCGGCAGGTCGGCAGGTCGGGTTCGGTACATCCATAGGTGGCGGCGGTACCCGCCCGGTGGTCGAGTCCATTTTGGATCTTTCGGTCAGGCTGCTTCCCCGGATTCGCGGTCGAACGAGGCTTTCAGGCCGGCGAGGACGGCGATGGCACCGGCAGTCGCCGCGTTTGCGATGATGATCGCCATGTCGCCGTTGAGGAGACCGTAGCCCAGCCACAGACTCACGCCGAGCCCGAGGATTCCGAGATAGATCCAGGAGATGTCCCGGACGGAGCGGGTCCGCCAGGACCGGAACAGCTGCGGCAACCAGCACCCGGTCGTCAGGGCGCCGGCCAACAGGCCCAGGATGGTCATCCGCACCTCTTTCTCGTCGATCCGAGGATATTTCAGATTTGGGTGGCGAGACATTGGGAACGACCTGTTCACAGGGAGTTATCCCTCATCAGTGCAGACATCAATAGTTGTGGTTATACGATCGCTTTCTGTGTTCACAGTGACGCGGATTGATCGTGACCCGATCGGAGGTGTCCGTGATCGATCGGATCCACCCCGCGCCCCCACTGCCATCCGCATTCAGGCGGTGTGCATACTGTTACCCTTCGGTGTTGTTGTCGCCCGTCGGGACTCGGAGCAGATCTGTGCACATATCTCGCGGGAATCGATCACAGCGGTTGTCTCGCCTCGTGTTGCTCACCGCCGTGTGCGCTCCCCTGTTGGCTGCATGTGGCAGCGGTGCGGCTTCGTCCAAGCCGTCCGTTCAGCCACGCATGTCGGCGCGGGATGTCCCGGCGGCGCTCGGGTCCATCGCGTCCCCGGGCACGGCGTCCCCGGGCACGGCGTCCCCGGCCACCGCAGCGCCGTCGCCGGTCGAAACCCCGCCGGTGTCACCGCGGAACCTATACGCGTTCGACGGGGCAAACCAGTTCAGCCCAGCCGTCCGCAATGCCAGGACGCTCGTCTATGTTCCGAACAGTGACAGTAATACCGTTGATGTGATCGATCCGGCGACTTTCACGGTGATCGACCACTACGTGACCGGTGCCCGTCCTCAGCACATCGTCCCATCCTGGGATCTGTCAACCCTGTACGTCACCAACAACGCCGGAAACAGTCTGACCCCGATCGATCCGACCACCGGGAAGATCAAAGGGTCGAATATTCCCGTTGCCGATCCCTACAACATGTACTTCACCCCGGACGGGAAGTACGCGGTGGTCGTCGCCGAGGCGCTGGAACGCCTGGACTTCTACGACCCGCACACCTGGCAGTTGCGGACCCAGTTGAAGGTCGACTGTCCCGGTGTCGACCACGTCGACTTCGCCGCTGACGACTCGTTCCTCGTCGCCACCTGCGAGTTCTCCGGCAAGCTCGTCAAGATCGACCTTCGCGCGCCGGCTGTCATCGGGTACCTGACCGTCGGGGGCATGCCGCAGGACATCAAGATCGATCCGCGCGGAGAGGTACTCTACGTGGCCGACATGATGACCAATGGTCTCCATCTCGTGGATCCGGTTCGCTTCACCACGATCGGATTTCTGCCGACCGGTAGGGGCGCTCATGGCCTGTACCCGAGTCGGGACGCAACTGTGATGTACGTGTCGAACCGCGGTGAGGGCTCCGTCTCCGTCGTGGACTTCACGACCCGCCAGGTTCGGACCACGTGGCCGATCCGCGGTGGGGGTAGTCCTGACATGGGCGGGGTGTCGGCCGACGGGTCGGTCCTGTGGCTGGCCGGCCGTTACAACAGCGAGGTCTACGCGATCTCGACGAAGGACGGCAACCTGCTGGCACGGATCAGGGTCGGTCCGGGTCCACACGGCGTCTGCGTCTGGCCCCAGCCGGGTCGTTACTCCCTCGGCCACACCGGCATCCTGCGCTGACCGGTACGAATCTGTTGCGACCATTTAGCGTGGGCCCCGGAAATGGTCGCATTTTGAATGGGTGAAAGCCGTGCGCGCGGCTGGGGTCCGGGTTATCTTTCATATGTCCACGTTGGCTGTCGGCCTGCCGCCCCTTCGGGCCTCCGGCGGCGCGAAGGGAGCTGTGGTCGCGCTGCTTGTGGCTGGCTAGACCCCTGACCCGGCCCGGAGTGATGCAAATGCGTGTTTCTTGTCGCCATGGGTTCGTTCGATGAACCGACCCACGGACTGGGCTGTTCTCGATCTGGATGCTGATCCCACGCCCGGGGATCCGTTCTCGGTACGAGAACTGGCACGGAAGTTCCTGGAATTCGCCGCCGATGTAGATCATGCTAGTGAAAATCTGACGGCGATTACCACCTCCTGTGTTGCAATATCGTGGCAGGGCGAGTCGGGTACTGCCTTTCGCGACGAGTTGGCCGAGTTCCCCGGGCAGTTACAGAAGCTCGCGAATTCCTATCGGCTGGCGGGGAATGCGTTGAACGCGTTCAACCCGGATCTTGACGCGGCCCAGGCGCGGGCCGACAACGCGCTCGCCCGGGGACGGGACGCACGCGCCCGCCGGGACCATGCCCAGACGCTGCTCGGTCCGGCGCACATCGCGTTCACCTCCGCGGCGTCGACGGTATCGGAGCTGACCTCGGCGTCACATGGGTACCCGATCGACATTCCCCAGCCCGATCCGGCGCGGGTGGTGCAGGCGATTCGTAACCGCGATACCGTGCGGGCAAAACTCGACCTGGCGCAAAGCTCCGTCGATTCCGCTCAGGATGATCTGGATGCCGCCCGTCGGCTCGCTCTCACCGCGAAGCAGATGCGTGCGGATGCCGCGGCGACCTGTGTGCACGCGATCCGGAGCGCGTCGCATGCGGGCCTGAAGAACAGATCCTGGCATTCCTGGGCAGGATTGGTAGAACGTGCCGGCCGTTTCTGGCATGCCGCCGTCCGCGTCGCAAAAATCACCGTCGCAGTCCTGGGTGTCGTTGTACTGATCGTCGGCGGTCCGGTGGCGTGGGTCATCTTCGCCGCCGCACTCGTCATTCTCGCTGACACTCTCATGGAATACGCGGCCGGCCGGGCATCCCTGTGGGACGTTCTGTTTGCCCTGGCCGACTGCATTCCCGGTCCGGTCGGTCTGACCACCACGGCCGGCGCCGCCCGGGCCGTCCGGGGCGCCAGGCAGTCCTTGCGCGATGGCCGAGCATTCGCGCGGATCTTACGGACCACGGGGCGTACCCTTCTGGCGGCGATGGCCGAGCGCCTCCGCGGTGGTCGCACCCGGACCACCAGCGTGCTGAGAAGGCTGCTGCCTCGCGGCCGCCACCCGGTGGCGAAAGACGCTTTCGCCGTCACCGGCCCGGGTGAACGCGTGGCTGCTCGGCCTGCTGATCTGGACCACGCGCTTAGACCGTCCGACTCGCTGAAACGAAAGGTCGCCACCGACCTGGCCGAAATACCGGACGAAGCGTCTACCGCCGGACCCATGTCGAACCCGTGACGGTCGGCGAGGTGTTTGACGGGATGGTCGGTGGCACCCGACCGACTACCTTCGGCGCGGTTGGCTCGGTTATCATTATAATGATCTTGTTGAGGTGTCGGAGGAGAAGGTCGCGGTGGTTGTCGACGGATGGATACACACGTGGGCGCGGGCGGGGAAGGGGCGGTAGGCATGAGCGGTGTACGGAGATCGACGTCTGAGTGGACGCCCGATCCGTCAATGCCAGGCGTCTCGGAATCCACCGCCGGCGCGGTTGATGCCGCCGAGATTCTGGGCGCTTCGGTCGATTCGGACGCGACCTTCGAGCGAATCTGGTTCGATGACACATCCTGGGTCGACGTCGCACGCGGCTGGATGACCGGGGCTGACCGGCTCTACCGCGAGCTGACCGGGTCCGTGCCATGGAAACGGGGCGCCATGTGGCGTTATGAGCGTTATGTGACTGAGCCGCGGCTAACTTCGTGGATCTCTCGCGGCCGGCCGGTGCCGTACCCGGCGCTGGTCGAGGCCTACCGCGTGCTGCGGCGGCGCTACCAGGTCGACTTCGACGGGTTCGGACTGTCCTGGTATCGCGATGGTAATGACAGCGTCGCCTTTCACCGGGATCGGGAGATGCGGTGGCTCGACAACACGGTGATCGCGATCCTCACGACAGGTGCCCGCCGGCCGTTTCTGGTGAAGTCCCGCCACCTGCCGCCGGGACGGCGCATCCTGAATGACGACAGCGGTGCCCGTGACCTGCTACCGGGTTCGGGTGATCTACTTGTTCTCGGTGGCCGTTGCCAGGCTGACTGGTTGCATGCGGTCCCGAAGGTCCGTGGCGTGGTGGCTGGCAGGGTGTCCGTTCAGTGGCGCTGGACGTCGCGAACAGGCCGTCCCGAGCGAGGGCCCGGGTATGGCGCCCCCCGCACGTTCTCGCGCTGACGCCCTGGTCGCACCCGGACGGTCTCTGTTGTGCGGACGGTCTCTGTTGCGTCGTAGGCCGGTCCAGGCCTGGCCGTTCCAAGCCTGGCCGTTCCAGGCCCGGCCGGCGCTTGGTGCCGCCTGATTATGATCAGGACTGTGCTGGTTGACCGAAATCCGACGGATGCGCTGGTTGAGGAGGTTCTCACCGCTTACGACCTTGGAGCGGTACTAACCGTAAGCCTCCTGTGCGTCTCGGAGAACGTCACCTACCAGATTGAAGATCCTGCAACGGGCCGTCGTTGGGCGTTGCGGCTGCATCGACCTGGCTATCATCGGTTTGAGGAGATTACTTCCGAGCTGCTCTGGACGCGGACGCTTCGGCGTAACGGCGTGGTGGATACGCCGCGGGTCGTACCGACCCGTCAGGGTGACTTGGTGGCCATGACCGCGCGTGACTCAGCCAGCTCAGGTGTGCACACCCAACCGCGCTATGCGGTGCTCTTCGATTGGGTGGCGGGATCTTCGCCGGAGCCATCCGATGCTGTGGGCCTCATGCGCGGTTTCGCCGCACTTGGCGAGATCGCGGCGCGGCTTCATCAACATGCTTGTGGCTGGCAGCGTCCGAGCGGCTTCACCCGGTTCGAGTGGACGTGGCGAACGACTCTGGGAGCGGACGGTCGTTGGGGTCGCTGGCAGGCCGGCACGTCGGAGGTCGACCCGGCCAGTGTTGCCGTCCTGACCCGGGCCGCCGACGAGATCCGCCGCCGGATTGAGCGGTTCGGCCGTGGCGCGGACCGGTTCGGGCTTGTCCACGCTGACATGAGGCTGGCGAACCTGCTGGTCAACGGGCAGGCGGATGAGCTCACAGTCATCGACTTCGACGACTGTGGGTTCACCTGGTACCTTTATGATCTTGCTGCGTCTCTGTCGTTCATCGAACATCTGCCAGCGGTTGGTGACCTGGTGGATGCCTGGCTCACCTCCTACCGGCGGCACCGGCCGGTGTCCGCCGACGAGGAGGCGATGGTGGCGACCTTCATCATGCTCCGTCGGCTGTTGTTGGTCGCCTGGCTGGGTTCGCATCCGGAGGCCGACGCGGTCGACAGTGTGACGCGGTATGTCGCGACATCGTGCGATCTTGCCGATGACTACCTGAGCGGAAGGTGTTGACGCACGACCGCTGCCGGCGGTCAGGTTGTTCCCGATCAGGTCGACCGGGCCCGACAACGCGACACCCGCACGCCGTTGTGACCCCATCGTTTCCCTGTGTAGTAGCAGAAAGGTAGCGTCAGGCTGCGTGGAAGGCGTCACCCGACAGGCCAGAATGGCTTCACCGCTGGGTCCGTTGCTGCTGGTTGGTGACGATGTGGCTCTGCGTGCAATCCACATGAACGAGCCGGCTGCCGGCCCGCCGTGGTTGGACGGTCTCGAGTCCGATCCGGTTGCGTTCCGTGATGTGATCGAGCAGCTCGAGGCGTACTTCATGGGTGATCGGGTCACCTTCGACGTACCGCTGCATCCGGTCGGTACACCGTTCCAAGAGGCGGTGTGGGCGGCCGTGGCAGCAATTCCATATGGTACGACCCGGAGCTATGCCGAGATCGCCGCAGCGATCGGACGGCCGTCGGCCTTCCGCGCGGTTGGGCTCGCCAACGGTCGGAATCCGCTTCCCATCGTGGTCCCGTGCCATCGGGTGATCGGTTCAAGTGGGGCTCTGACCGGGTACTCCGGTGGTATCGGTCGCAAGCGGCACCTTCTCGACCTTGAACGTCGGACCCTTGCCCGTGGCGGTCACCTGAGCCCGGGTCAGTGCCATCCAGTCCCGGATAGGTCAGGCAAGGTCGCCGGCCAGCGCGGGTAAGAGACCGACCTGCCGTGACGCGCAACCTCGCTACTTTCGTTACGTAATGTAGCTTTTCGTTGTGGCGACGTAATTATTTGATCATGGTCTTTGTCGCGCGCCCGGTGGCCCCGTGGGAGCCTGATACCTCCGATGGAGGCCCGGGATGCGTGCTCCAACGGGATGCTTGTAGCACTGATTTTGACGGATAGCATTCGATCGACTACCCAATGATGACACAACTACATCTTGAAGCCGTGTTGTCCTCATGTGTCGACGGTGGCCGAGGGGCGCGTGATCGCCAGGGTCCACGGGGTACCGTGCTTGGACGCGGTTCGGGCGATGTCGCCAGGGGCGCCCCTTGCTACACCAACAAACGCTCCAAGTAGTGAATTCGCTACTATTAGTAGATACCGAGCCGTTCTGGTCGCAGGTAGCACGAGCGCGGAAGGAGGAATGTGGTCGACGACATCCCGACGTTGCTCACCAACGTCGGCAGCGGGACCCAGCTGGCGATCCCAGGCGCCCTGGTACTCCTTCCGGCATCCGATTCCGGGACGCCGGTGGCGGATCGCACCGCCTGGCAGCGTGCGGTGCTGCGCTCATGTCTCCCGCGTGCGGCAAAGCTCGTCGCGCTGGCTCTCGCAAGCCACGCGGTGGACGTGGCGACGATCTGCGAACCCGGCCACCCGGCGCTGCCTGGACCCGCCGCGGTCTGTTCGCCCGGACTCGTGACGCTGGCCGCCGAGACCGGTTACAGCCGCACCCATGTGCAACGACAGATCCGGTTGTTGCGCGACCTCGGCTGGCTGATCGGTCTGACCCGGCCGGCCGCTCGCCGACCCGCAAGCTTCGTGCTGAGCATGTCCGACTCGGTCCGGGCGACCGCATCTGTCGCGCCAGCCCCGGTCATGCCGGCCCCGGTGATGCCGGCCCCAGCAGCTTCTGCCGTCGGCGGATCGGCCCGGCGCGCTCCCGTCCCGATCGGTGACGGCGTACCCGACAGCGCCGGGCCGCTGCCGCGTCAGGCTGGCGTACGGCCTTCCTCAGATCGCCCGAGTGCCGCTGCCCGGCGCCGTTCCCGCGTCACCGGCACCGCTGTGGCTAAGGCGCTGACGGGCATCGGGAACCTCTCGGCGGTCACACCCGGCCCTGCGCCGGCGCAGGAATCTTCAGGGTCCCCGAGCGCCGTGGTTGCACCGGTCGGGCTAGCGCCTACCGCCGTCGCACCTACCGCCGTCGCACCTACCGCCGTCGCACCTACCGCCGTCGCACCTACCGCCGTCGCACCTACCGCTGTCGAGCCCACCGCCGTCGGGGGCGAACCAGACCTGCCCGTAGTGGCAGAGCGCCTTGTTGCCGAGGCCGCCGGCCAGGTCGTCGCAACGTTGGCCTGTGCGATGCGGCGCGATCCGGAGAGCCTCACCGTCGCCAGCGATCGGCTCGCCCGAATCTTGACCATCGGTCTGTGGAGCGCGGCGGAACTGGCCATGCATCTGGTGGACACCATCGGACCGAGCCTTGGAGCCGGCCGGGTTGACGATCCTGTTGATCACCTTCTTCGGCGCTTGGACCATCTGCCCGCGTCTGCGTCGGAGTGCCTGTGCCGCTCCTGCCGTTCAT
>NZ_CAUVXL010000006.1:1508-44295 GCF_963555915.1 Protofrankia sp. Cas4 | reverse complement strand
TCTGGTCCGACATTTCCACCCCGCCAGGCGATCAGAATTCCCTTGGGTGCCAGCGTCTGAGAGCGCTCGGCAGTAGGGGTGTGGATCAAGAATTGGGGCCGGAGTACGTAGATCGCGAGGTGCGAGCAGGGAGTCGCCCTGGTTGTGGGTGGCGCTCGACGAGCCGGGGTACCCGTGCATCGTGCGGCGATGGACGGGGAATGATACGGAAAGGTGTGCAGCTAGCCCCGTGACGCCGCGTCCCTATGGCCGGTCGTTCTTAACCGGATCAGGGCGCACCCGCCGCGGCGCATTGCCTCCGGCCTCGAGATGACGATGATGGGCTACCGGGGGCGTTCGGGACCTGGACCTTCGGGAAGCGCGGCGGGAGCGGCCATGTTCAGGGGCAACGCGGCACGGGCGACCAGGACACGCCAGGCCCAGACACGCCAGGCCCAGACACGCCAGGCCCAGACACGCCAGGCCACAGCTGGGGGCAGGGGCGCGCAGCGCACGGAACCGGAGAGCGCGACCGAGGATCGGGCCGCACGGACCACCCCGGCGTGCCGTGGGATCGAGGAGCAGGCCTCCGACGTGATTGTCATCGGCTCCGGCTTCGGTGGGAGCGTCGCGGCTCTCCGGCTCGCGGAAAAGGGCTACCGCGTCATTGTTCTGGAGGCTGGCCGGCGATTCAATCCGGATTCTCTCCCGCGCACCAACTGGAACATCCGCCGCTATCTGTGGGCACCTCGACTAGGTTGTCACGGATTTCAGAAAATTACCATGCTCGGCCGCGTCCTGGTTCTTTCAGGAGCAGCCGTCGGGGGTGGATCAGTGGTATACGCGAACACGCTGTACCGCCCGCTCGCAGCCTTCTACACCGACCGCCAATGGGGTCATATAACCGATTGGCGCCACGAGCTGGCGCCCTACTACGACCAGGCTGAACGAATGCTCGGGGTGGTGTCAAACCCGACGGTCACCCATACCGACGAGGTATATCGGGCGGTTGCCGAGGAAATGGGCGTCGGCCATACGTTCCGCCTGGCGGATGTGGGCGTTTTTTTCGGCCGGGCCGGCGGCAAGGAGCCCGGGGTCGAGGTCGCGGATCCCTACTTCGGTGGTGTCGGGCCCACCCGTACCGGCTGTCGTGAATGTGGTGAATGCATGACCGGCTGTCGCTGGAACGCCAAGAACACCCTTGACTACAATTATCTCTACCTGGCTGAGAAGCTCGGCGTCCAGGTTGTTCCCGACACTCAGGTCGAAGCTGTCCGTCCGTTGCCGGCAGGCGGGTACGAGGTCAGTACGGTCCGCACGGGATCCTGGGTCCGTCGGGGCCGGCAGACGTGGCATGCGGGCCAGGTGGTGTTCGCGGGTGGAGTCCTCGGCACAGTTCGGCTCCTGCTCACCATGCGGGATACCGGCGTGCTGCCGGCGCTGTCGCCCCGGGTCGGCGAGCTTACCCGCACGAATTCAGAATCAATCATCGGAGCCACCAGATTCCGGCCGGACAGCCGGATCACCCGCGGGGTCGCGATCACGTCCTCGTTCTACCCGGCCCCGGACACCCATATCGAGCCGGTCCGTTACGGCCGGGGTAGTAACGCGATGGCCTTGCTGGCCACTCTCATGACCGACGGCGATCATCGGATGCCGCGATGGGTCATGTTTGTACGAGCAGCGCTGCGGCATCCGTTGTCGCTGCTTTCGGCGCCGATGCCGTGGCGATGGTCGGAACGTGCCATGATTTCACTGGTCATGCAATCGCGGGACAATTCGCTCACAGTCACCCGACGGCGGGGTCGGTTCGGCCGCGCCAGACTCACCAGCAGGCAGGGTCACGGTGAGCCGAACCCAAGCTGGATTCCGGCCGGCAACGACGCGACCAGGCGCATCGCCAGGCGTATCGGCGGGTTTCCCGGTGGCACGCTGACGGAGGTCTTCGACATTCCGCTGACCGCACACATCCTCGGTGGTGCCCCGATCGGAGATTCCCCGGCCAGCGGGGTCATTGATCCCTACCAGCGAATCTTCGGATATAACGGCCTGCATGTGGTGGACGGTGCGGCGGTCGCGGCCAATCTGGGGGTCAATCCGTCACTGACGATCGTGGCGCAGGCCGAACGCGCGATCTCGCTGTGGCCGAACAAGGGCGAACCCGACCGGCGCCCAGCGATCGGGGCACCCTACGAGCGGGTGCGCCCGGTGCGCCCGGTGCGCCCGGCCGTGCCGGAACACGCCCCGGCCGCCTACACCGTGGGCCTTCCCGAACGTGGCTGTCCGGAACATGACCTTCCGGAACATGCGGTCACCAACCGTCATCTGCCGGGCGGGTAAGCGCGCCTGGCAACAGATGCCGGCATGTCGTGGGCCGCCCCGGCCGGCGCGGGAATGACGATCGCGCCGCCTTCGGCTGTGTCTACTGGGGCCTGCGGCGGCGCGGGAATGACGATCGCGCCGCCTTCGGTCGGGCCCCAGACGCATACGATCGGCGGAGTATCGAGACCACGGCGGTCGTTGGACCCGCGGTGCGACACCCGCAGCCACCAGCGATCAGCCACTACCGACACGACGGAAGAGAAGGCTCATGGCCGAGGAGCTGTACGCCACCCTGAAGACGACTCAGGGTGACGTTGAGATCTTGCTGTTCGAGAACCACGCGCCGAAGACGGTCGCGAACTTCGTTGGTCTCGCCACCGGCACGCGGGAGTGGACCGACCCGCGGACGGGCGAGAAGCAGACGACCCCCCTGTACGACGGAACGATCTTTCACCGGGTGATCCCGGATTTCATGATCCAAGGCGGTGACCCGTTGGGAAGCGGCCGCGGTGGCCCAGGCTACAAGTTTGCCGACGAGTTCCACCCGGATCTGCGTTTCTCCCGCCCGTATCTGCTCGCGATGGCGAATTCGGGTCCGGGTACCAACGGCTCCCAGTTCTTCATCACCGTGGCGCCGACGACGTGGCTGGACCGCAAGCACACGATCTTCGGTGAGGTAATGCGTGGCACTGAGATCGTGGACGCGATCAGCAAGGCGTCGACGGGTGCACAGGACCGCCCCGCCACCGACGTCGTGGTACGCCAGGTCGTCGTCGAACGTCGTACGGTCTGAGTCGGCGCGGGGCACAGGTCGGGGCCGGCGTGACGAACTCACCGTGGTCGGAGTCGGAGTCGGAGCCGAACGGCGGATCTGCCGCCTCGGCCGGCAAGCCCGTCGGTCCCGGTCAGCCGACCGGACAACCATCGGAGCCCGGCGGCTGGCGTCCCGTGGTCGGGCAGGCTGGTCCGGCGGATGGCTGGACGCCAACCGCCCAGCCCGCGGGCGGCCCGCCGGGACGCGGTAGCGAACATCCGATCGTCCCGCGCTGCTACCGACACCATGATCGCGAGACGTACGTGTCCTGCCAGCGGTGCGGACGCGCGATCTGCCCCGACTGCATGCGTCCCGCGGACGTCGGGTTCCACTGCCCGGAAGATGCCGGCGCGCACGGCCGCCGCGCCGGTGGTTCCTCCCGGCGACCGGGTACCCGGCTCGGCGGACGGGCGGTGCAGGGACGTCCCGGGCTGGTCACCCTGGTGCTCATCGGGATGTGCGTGGCCGCGTACATCCTCCAGGGACTGCCGGGGCTCGGCGGCGGTGTGGACAACGCCTTCACCCGGGACTTTGCGCTCAACGGGCTGGCCATGGAGGTCAACGGCGAGTACTACCGGTTACTGACCGCCGCGTTCCTACACGCGAGCATCCTGCACATCCTGCTCAACATGTACGCGCTCTACCTGCTCGGATACCAGCTGGAGCAGATTCTCGGCCGGGTGCGCTACCTTGCGCTGTTTGTGGTGTGCGCCGTCGGTGGGAACACGCTCAGCTATTTGATCAATGGTTGGAGCACCTACTCGGTCGGGGCGTCCACCGCGGTGTTCGGGTTCTTCGCGGCCTACTACGTGATCGCCAGGCGGCTGCAGGCGGACACGTCGGCGATCCTCGTTGTCGTCGGCATCAATCTGATTATCAGTTTCACTATCAGTGGGATCGACAAGTGGGGGCATATCGGTGGCCTCGTGACCGGTCTGGTGGTCGGCATGGTGTACGCCTACATCCCACCGCGTCGGGTCTGGCTGCAGACGCTTGCCGTGGGCGGCGTTCTCGCCGCACTGCTCGTAGCCGCGGTCGTGGGCGTATGACGCGCGTATGACGGATGCCCGATGTGCGCACCTGCTGCGCGCCGCCGCCGGCGGTGTTCGTCCGGTAGCGGATGTGTCAGATGTGTCAGATGTGTCAGCCGTGGCGACGGCGGACCGCCTCCACGGCTGCGGCGACCCGCTCGGGTTCGGTGCCGAGCTGGCGACGGCTCAGTAGCAGGGGGCCGTCAAGCGTCTCGACAGTGAGAACGCGTATGTGCACGCCGCGACGGTTGTGGGTGAGGATGTCGGCCCGTACCCGCAGTACAGCGGCCCAGGGTAGATGCAGCCGGTGGATCCCGTCCACCAGGTCGATGCCACCGTCGTCCACCCGAAGTGCGGGCCGGGCGAGGGCGTCCCGTACGGCCAGTACGATCAGGCCGGCCCCGCCGATCGCCACCAGTAGGCGGCCTGGGCCGTCCAGTGAACCAAGCCGGAACGCGAGAGAGCCGATCGCCGCGACCGCGAGCACCACCATGCCGGCCGCCGCATAGACGATCACTCGCCACCACGGCGGTGACCAGATGTGAGAGTCGATGATCCCATCGATACCGGCTTGATCGGCACCACCTTCGTCGGCACCACCTTCGTCGGCACCGAATTCGTCGTCCCGCATGTCACCCAGCACAGCACATCCCGACCACTGGTTGGCCGGCCGGGTCGGGCACGGGATCCCGATCTCCGTCCGTGGGCGCGGCCTGCGCGGGCCTCATCTTCATGACGGTTACTATCCGCTGTCTTGCCGTCACGTCAGATGACGGCCTGTTCGATGTCCGGCGCGTCCCGTCCGGTGGGGTGCGTGGACGCAGGAGGAGAGTGAACGTGCAATCATCACCGACGAGGCGTGGCAGTACGAGCCCGTTCCCACCCATCGCCGAGTACGCCTTCCTCTCCGACTGTGAGACCACCGCTCTGGTCGCGCCGAGCGGCAACATCGAGTGGATGTGCCTGCCACGGCCGGACGCTCCGTCGGTTTTCGGCGCGATCCTCGACCGGTCCGCAGGCGGCTTTCGGTTCGGACCTGACCGGACGATGATCCCAGCTGGGCGTCGTTACCTGCCGGGTACCAACATCCTGGAGACGACCTGGCAGACGCCAAACGGCTGGCTCATCGTCACCGACTGTCTGATTGTCGGACGTTGGCACCGCACAGCGCAGCGGTCCAACACCCACCGGCGCACGCCGACCGACTGGGACGCCGAACATGTCCTGCTCCGGCTCGCCCGCTGCGAGCACGGCTCGGTCGACCTGACGCTGCTGTGCGAGCCGAACTTCGACTATGGTTGCCGCCCGGCCGGCTGGGCATATGAGGCTGCGGACTACGGCAGTGCTGTAACTGTTAGTAATGGGAAGGAGGCTGATTCGGGCCATACCGACCCTCATGCCGGGCAGCATGGCGACCTGACCCTGCGACTGCGCACCGACCTGCGCCTGGGCTTCGACGGACGCCGGGCGCATGCCCGAACCACCCTGACCGAAGGCGGAACCGCATTCGTCGCCCTGACCTGGCGGGCGAGCGACCCGTTCCTGCCGGGTAGCTACACGGAGGCGGTGGCGGCGGTGGCGCGGACAACCGCGTTCTGGCGGCAGTGGCTCTCGCGTGGCGTCTTCCCGGACCACCCGTGGCGCCAGCATCTGCAGCGCAGCGCACTGGCGCTCAAGGGCCTGACCTACGCCCCCACCGGTGCGCTGCTCGCGGCGTCCACCACATCTCTGCCGGAGACGCCGCAGGGCGAACGCAACTGGGACTACCGGTACAGCTGGATCCGTGACTCCACGTTCACCCTGTGGGGTCTTTACACCCTGGGCCTCGATTCCGAGGCGAATGACTTCTTCTCGTTCATCGCGGACGTCTGCGAGAACGGTGACGACTTGCAGATCATGTATGGCGTCGGCGGCGAAAGTCGGCTGAATGAGCGGGTGCTTGGGCATTTGTCCGGTTATGAGGGGGCATTTCCGGTCCGGGTCGGCAATGCCGCGTTCTCCCAGCGCCAGCATGATCTCTGGGGTGCGATCCTCGACTCGGTCTACCTCCATACCCGGTCACGGGACTACCTCTCCGAGCGCCTGTGGCCGGTGCTGGTCAAGCTGGTCGACACCGCAGCCGAACACTGGCGGGAGCCTGATTGCGGCATCTGGGAGGTGCGCGGGCAGCTGCGGCACTTCACGTCCTCGAAAGTGATGTGCTGGGTTGCCGTCGACCGTGGCCGGCGGCTGGCGGCGATGCGCGGGGATTCGAAGACCGCGGACCGTTGGGCCGCTGTTGCCGACGAGATCCATGCCGACGTGTGCGCGAATGGTCTCGACGAGCGGGGGGTGTTCACCCAGTGCTACAACGCGAAGCCGTTGGATGCCTCGCTGCTGCTCATGCCATTGCTGGGATTCCTGCCGCCGGACGATCCGCGCGTGCGGGCCACCATCCTCGCGATCGCCGCGGAGCTCACGGTCGACGGTCTCGTCCTGCGGTATCGGGTCGAGGAGACCGACGATGGACTGGTGGGGGAGGAGGGCGCCTTCCTGATGTGCTCCTACTGGTTGGTGTCCGCCCTGGTGGAGATCGGCGAGGTGGTCGCCGCCCGGCAGCACTGCGAGCGGCTGCTGAGCTTCGCGAGCCCGCTGGATCTCTACGCCGAAGAGCTCGACCCGAGCACCGGCCGGCATCTGGGGAACTTTCCGCAGGCGTTCACCCACCTAGCCCTCATCAACGCGGTCATGCACGTGATTCGGGCCGAGGAGGGCTCAGGGGCCACCGGCCTCACACCAGCGGACCTTGAGCCCGGTACCCCGTGAGTCCGGTGCTCCGCGTAACGCTTTTGTTGCTTACCGCGATGATCGGCAGGTCGCGGGTGCAAGCTGTGAGCCACCACAGTGCGATATCCACATTGTGGACAACTGTTGGGGATGAATGACAGCCGTGGAACTCTTTGGGAACACCACTGGTATGCGCTACCGCCACTGGGTAGCCACTCCAAGGCCAACCACGACAAAACCGAACCCAATCAGGATGTTCCAGGCGCCTAGACTGTCCAGTCCGGGGACGTTGCCGTTGGAGAAGTAGTAGACCAACAGCCAGATGACTCCGATCGCGAAGAGCGCCAAGATCATTACGCCCACCCACGGCGGCGACGGCGGCTTGTGCTTGCGGACCTGGGCGACCTGCGGTGGTGACGTGGTCGACTTCTTCTTGCGACGCCGGGAAACGGGCACTTCGAGGCTCCTTGAGGACCGTGACGACCTTCGTGGGCTGGCCGGGGCCATCCCGGCCGAGGGCATCGGCCGGGATACTGCGGACCACCTGTCCCACAGGGTAGACAGGCCCGGGCTCACGCCTGGCCGAACGGGCCATTGCGAACGTGTCCGGCCAGGTCCGTACAGTCGGACACGTTCGGCCAAGTCGGACACGTTCGGCCAGGTCGGCCAGGTCGGCACGATCTCTGAAGGCGGGCCGGTCCGGCCGGCGCCCAGGATGCCGGCGACTCCCCGGCATCCACGGTGGGCACTCCCGCTGCCGCCCTACCTGCCGCGTCCCTGTCGCCGGGAGCTCCGAGCTGTTTCCCGTTCGTTTCCTTGCCAGAATGACGCTCAACCGCAAACTGACTAGGAGTGTGCCCGCGATGCCAGGTGGATCGACAACCGAGCGGGAGACCGTCATGACCGAATCCACCACCTATGCTGACAGGCCGTGGCAGTCGTCGTATGTCGAGGGTGTCCCCAGGGAGGTCGAGGTCCCTGATATCACGTTGGGGCAGTTGTTCGAGAATGTCGTGGCCAGGTTTCCGACAAGTCCGGCGATTTCCTTCTTTGGTACTACCACGACCTACAGCGTCCTCGACGAACAGGTCGGGGCATTTGCCGGCGGCCTTGTAAAGTTGGGCGTCCGGGTGGGTGACCGGGTAGCGCTGATCCTGCCGAACTGTCCGCAGCACGTGATCGCTTTCCAGGCGGCGGTACGGCTCGGCGCAATTGTGGCCGAGGCGAATCCCCTCTATACCGAGGCCGAACTCACCCACCAGCTCGCCGACTGCGGAGCGGAGTACGTGATCTGCCTCGACCGGACCTACGCGGCGGTTGAGGCGGCCCGCCGATCCGGCCGGACCAGGGTGCGCGAGGTCATCTCCACCTCGATTCCGGACTTCCTGCCGAAAAAGGACCAGCTGCTGCTGCGGCTACCCATCGCCAAGGCGCGGCGCAGGCGTGCCGAGATTGTGACGGACCTGCCTGCGGACGCCCGGGCACACGCATTCCTGGACGTGCTGAGGACCGGCCGGGCCGAGCCGGTGAGCACCTCGGCCCAGGCAGCCCCGTCCGACGTCGCAGTCCTGCTGTACACCACGGGAACGACCGGAACGGCCAAAGGCGCGATGCTGACCCACCGAAATCTCGTCACGAATGGCGAGCAGGGTCGGGCCTGGATCGTCGACGCCCGCCTCGGCCACGAGGTGATTATTGCGGTACTGCCGATGTTCCACGCCTACGGCATGACGCTGTGCCTGATTCAGGGAATGGTGCTCGGTGCGCACGTCGTCCTGCTGCCGAAGTTTGACGTGACCATGGTATTCGACGCCATCGTCAGGCACCGTCCGACGCTTTTCCCGGGCGTTCCGCCTATTTATCAGGCCCTGTTGGACAACCCACGGGCGCGGAGCGTCGACCTCACCTCGCTGCGGGGCTGCCTGTCCGGCGCGATGAAACTCCCCGCCGATCTTCAGCGGCGTTGGGAGGCCGCGACCGGTATGCCGGTCGTCGAGGGATACGGCATGACCGAGACGTCACCGTTGACCCACGCCGGTCCGTTGGGAGGTACGACACGCCCGGGATGGATCGGGCTGCCCGTCCCGTCCACCGAAGCGAAAATCGTCGACAGGGACGACCCCACCCGGGAAGTGCCGGTGGGCGAACCCGGTGAGTTGCTGGTGCGGGGTCCGCAGGTGTTCGCCGGCTACTGGGAGAACCCGGAGGCCACCAAAGCGACGCTGACCGAGGATGGCTGGATCCTCACCGGTGACATCGCGCGGATGGACGCCGATGGCTGGTTCGAGATCGTCGACCGGAAGAAGGAGATCATTATTGCGGGTGGATTCAACATTTACCCGACCGAGATCGAGGAGGTCCTGTTGGCGATACCCGAGGTCGCCGAGGTCGCCGTGATCGGCGTCCCGGACGCCTACCGTGGTGAGACGGTCAAGGCCTTTCTGGTGCTGCGGTCCGGTGCGTCGCTCACCGTCGACGAGGTGCGGGCACACGCAGCCAAGGAGCTGTCCGCATACAAGGTTCCCAAGATCTTCGAATTTCGGACCGAGCCACTGCCGAAGATCGGAATTGGCAAGGTCCTGCGCAGGGCGCTGCGGGATGCGGAGAAGGCCGACGTCGGGACGGGCAAGCCGGATCCGGACGCTGCCGGCGGCTGAAGCCCTGCTGGTTGTCACTATGGTCGAGCGGCGTCGCCGCGATCCGCCGGAGCATCCGGCCGGTTCCGGATAGGGATAGGCGGAGGGGACAGGCAGATGCGGATCCTGGTTGTCGACAACTACGACTCGTTCGTGTTCAACCTGGTGCAGTATCTCGGCCAGCTCGGCGCGGACAGCGTCGTCCGCCGCAACGACGAGGTCGACGTTGACGATCTTGTCGCGCTCGGTGTCGCCGGGGTGCTGGTCTCACCCGGGCCGGGAACGCCGGAGGCGGCCGGGGTGAGCGTCCCGATGGTGCGCGCGTGCGCGGCGGCCGGCGTCCCGATGCTCGGGGTGTGCCTGGGCCATCAGGCGCTCGGGGTGGCGTTCGGGGCCACGGTCGACCGGGCGCCCGAGCTGCTGCACGGCAAGACGTCGGTGGTCCAGCACGCCGGCACCGGTGTGCTGGCGGACCTGCCGTCACCGTTTGTCGCGACGCGTTATCACTCGCTCGCGGTGGATGCCGCAACGCTGCCGGACGAGATCGAGGTGACCGCGCGTACCGAGAGCGGTGTGGTCATGGCGATGCGCCATCGGACCCTGCCGCTGGAAGGCGTCCAGTTCCACCCGGAATCGGTACTGACCCAGGGCGGCCACCTGTTGCTGGCCCGTTGGCTGTCGGTCTGCGGGGACGACATGGCGCTCGCGCTGGCGCCGGCGCTGTCAGCAGAGGTCGAAGCCCTGCGTCAGACGGCCTTCGTCTGACCCTGGGCCCGTTGACCCTGGGCCCGTTGACCCTGGGCCCGTTGACCCTGGGCCCGATCGATCCCACTACTGAAAAGGTCCGCGCCGGGTACTCGACGAGGTCGGGGAGGCGGCCGTCGGCGACGGCGACGGTGTCGCGCTCGGGGAGGGCGACGGACTACTGGACGGCGTCGCTGACGGCGTCTGGGTCGGCGTCTGGGTCTCGGTCTGCTGCTGCTGTGAGACATACAGCGTCACGGTCGACGTGCGGCTGACCGAACTGCTTCTCGGCGGGCTCTGGGCGACCACGGTGCCGGTCGGCTGACTGCTCACCCTGGACTGCTGGATCACCTTGAGGCCGTACCCCTCCAGGGTGGCCTGTGCCGCGTCGAGCGGTTGGCTCGTCACGTCCGGGATGGTGATCTGCTGGCTGACCACGGAGATGGTGACCGTCTCGCCGGAGGTCACCGATGTTCCGACATCGGGGTCGGCGGACTGGACGTAGCCCGGCTTCAGAGTGCTCGCACCGGTGAAGGAAGTCACCTTG
Organism: Protofrankia sp. Cas4; assembly: GCF_963555915.1. NCBI lineage: Bacteria > Bacillati > Actinomycetota > Actinomycetes > Frankiales > Frankiaceae > Protofrankia > Protofrankia sp. Cas4. Next base: position 33,456 of record NZ_CAUVXL010000006.1, on the reverse strand, counting down.
GGCGTGAGCCCGGCCGCCTTCAGCTGAGTCACCGCGTCGTTCTGGCTGAGACCGACCACCGGCGGCACGGTGAACGCTCCAGGGCCGGCCGACACGCTGAGGGTGATCTGCGCGGTCTTGGCCACCGTGGTGCCCGAAGACGGATCAACCGCGGTGACCTGGTCCTTTGGCGCATTGTCCTGGACGGTATTCGACCGGATGTTGGTGAAACCGGCGTTGTTGAGGTTGTTCTCGGCGACGGTCTTCGATTGCCCGACGAGGTTTCCAGGGATCTTCGTCGTGCCGCTGGCGGTGTTGGCGGTCGAGCTGCCACCGAGGAATTTGGTGGCCATCAACGTGACGATGACGAAGACCGCCACCACCGACAGCCCGGCCAGGATGTACTTCCAGGCGGCCGACCGTCGCTCGGGCTCGGGCGGCGCTCCGGCGTCGACCGGGCCGCCGTCGCTCAGACCGGTGCCACCGCCGCCCGCCCGGTTGTAGCCGCCGGTTTGGTCGTAGGCGTTCTGGCCGTATGCCGTCTTGCCGTAGGGGTCGTCGCGGGAGTCCGGGTAGTCGTCCCCGTAGTAGGCGTCACGATCACGGGAGATCACCTGCGTCCCCGTTGGCGGCCCGGGTGGGTTCATCCGGGTGGCGAGCTGGTCGCCCATGAGCGGTGGCGCGTAGATGCGCCGGCCGGTAAGAGCACGTTCGAGGTCGTCGCGCATCTCCCCGGCGGTGGAGTAGCGGCGGTCGGGATCCTTTTCCATCGCCTTGAACACGATCGCGTCGGCATCGGGGGTGATGTCGCGGTCATGGGTGGACGGCGCCGCCGGGTTCTCCCGCACGTGCTGGTAGGCGACGGCGACCGGGGAGTCGCCACGGAACGGTGGCAGTCCGGTCAGCAGCTCGTAGAGCAGTACTCCGGTCGAGTAGACATCGCTGCGGGCGTCCACCCGGATCCCACGCGCCTGTTCGGGCGACAGGTACTGGGCAGTGCCGATCACCGCGGCGGTCTGCGTCATGTGGGACGCGGTGGCAGCGGTCGCCCGGGCGATGCCGAAGTCCATCACCTTGACCGAGCCGTCCAGGCAGAGCATCACGTTCGCGGGCTTGATGTCCCGGTGGATGATGCCCATCCGATGGCTGTAGTCGAGCGCGGCGCACACGTCGGAGGTGATTTCCATGGCCCGGCGTTCGGTGAACCGACCCTCGCGCTGGAGTGCGTCGCGCAGGGTGCGTCCCTCCACGTACTCCATCACGATGTACGGAATGGTCATGCCGTTGATCAGGTCTTCGCCGGTGTCGTAGACGGACACGATCGCGGGATGGTTGAGCGCCGCGGACGACTGCGCCTCGCGTCGGAACCGGGCCAGGAAGGTCTCGTCGCGTGCGAGATCAGCGCGCAGCGTCTTGACCGCGACCTCGCGCCCGAGCCGCACGTCGCGACCGCGGTAGACCTCGGCCATACCGCCGTAACCGAGGATCTCGCCCAGCTCGTAGCGCTCACCCACCAGGCGGGGCTCGGTCCCGAACACCTCAGTCACGCCTGCCACCCGTGCTCGCCCTTCCGGTCGTTCCCGGTCACGCTGTCATCGGTGACGATGCCACCCCCGGCCCGAGGCACGTGCACCGCCCAGCTCGGCGGCGGTGCGCTTGTGGCTGACCCGCTACTCCCGGCGATCGTCCGAGTGATCAGCGCGGTGACGGCCACGGTGGCGATCAGAAGGAGAATCAGGACGGGTAGCGACAGCTTTCGTCGGCCCTCGCCCGGCGAGCCGCCGTGGCTGCCGTCAGCTCGCCGCCGGGCCGCCCGTCCACCGGGCGGCCGGAGCGCGGTGCGGTTCGCGGGAGACGGCTGCCAGGCATGGATGTCCGACTGCGCGACGTCCGGCCGGCCGGTGGGGGCGGACGACGGGGTGTGGGTTCGAGCATCCCAGGGCGCGGATGGGGTGCCGCCGGCCGGGCCCGCACCGTCGTCGGACGCTTCCTGGAATGACCCGCGAACGGCGCCGTGGTCACGTGCCTGGCCGTTGTGGGGCTCCACATTCCAGCTGGACCGAGCGTCCCAGCGGGACCGGATCTCCTCGGGGGATCCGGTGTTCCAGGACGGCTGGCGGGTCCACGACGGCGGCCGCTCCCGGGCGGGCTGCCCCGGCGCGAAGTCCGGCCCGCCACGGCTACCGGCCGGACCGGGACGCCTGGCGGTGGTATCCGAGCCCGGGTGCGGCACGGCCCCCGGGCCGACGCCCCGGCGGGTCGCGTCGGCGCTCCACAGGCTCCGGCGGATCGCGGCGGCGGTGTGTGCGAACCCGCCGGCGGACGCCGGCCGGCGGGCCGGATCCTTCGCCATTGCGGCCTGCACGAGCCCGCGGACCGCTTCGGGCACGTCGGGCGGCAGCGGCGGAGGTTCGTCCTGCTGGTGCGCCATCACGACGACGATCGGGTTGCGGTCGTCGAAGGGACGCCGGCCGGCGAGGCACTCATAGGCGACCACGCCCAGGGAGTACACGTCACTTGCCGGTGTCACCGGCCGCCCGGATGCCTGCTCCGGGGAGACGTAGTACGCCGTGCCCATCATGATGCCGGTGGCGGTCAGCGGTGCGGCGTCGACCGCGCGGGCGATGCCGAAGTCGGTGACCTTGACCGCGCCGTCGGTGCGCAACAGCAGGTTGCCGGGCTTGACGTCGCGGTGGACCACACCCAGGGCGTGCGCCGCCTGCAGGGCGTCCGCGGCCTGGCCGAGGACGTCGAGGGTCTTCTCGGGGGACAGGCGCTTCTCCCGGTGCAGCAGTGCGGACAGCGGCTCGCCCTCGACCAGTTCCATCACCAGGTACGCGGTCGGATGATTACCTTGGACGATGACTTCGCCGTAGTCGTAGACCGACGCCACGCCCGGGTGCGACACCCGGGCGGCGTGCCGGGCCTCGCCGCGGAAACGGACGAGGAACGACTCGTCGCTGGCGTATTCGGGACGCAGCAGCTTCACCGCGACGGGACGGCCGAGGGTCTGGTCGAGACCCCGCCACACTTCACCCATGCCGCCGGTGGCGATCCGTCCTTCCAGCAGGTACCGGCCGTCCAGGACGGTGCCCAGTGGTGAGCCGCCGAAGGGGTGCGCGACTACCGGCGCGACTACCGGCGCGACAGGCGCTGGCGGCGGGCTGGCCGGTGCCGCGGCACCGGGGTACGGTTCGCCGAAGCCCGGCGGGGCTGGAGGTGTCACCGGCGGGCGTCCAATGCAGCTTTCATGACCTGCTGGGCGACGGGTGCGGCCACCGCGCCGCCCGTACTGAGCTCGCCGCCGCCGCTCTCGACGATCACCGCGACGGCGATGGTCGGGTTGATCGCCGGGGCGAAGCCGACGAACCAGGCGTGTGGGGGCTCGTTGTCGCCGTGCTCGGCAGTGCCGGTCTTGCCGGCGACGGCGACCCCGGGAATCTGCGCCTTGGTGCCGGTGCCGCTGGTGACGACGCTCTGCATCATGGTGTTCAGGTTGGCGGCGACGTCGGGTTTGACCGGTCGTTTGTAGACCTCGGGTTCGGTCCGGCTGATTGCCTTCAGGTCGGGGCCGAGTAGCTCGGACACGAGGTAGGGCCGCATCATGACCCCGTTGTTGCCGATTGCCGCGGCCACCTGGGCCATCTGCAGCGGCGTGACCTTGTCGTCGAACTGCCCGATGGCCGACTGCGCGGTCTGCGCACCGTCGAGTTTAGCGGTTGGATACACGCTCGGTACCTGTGCCAGGGGGAAGTCGGGCACGGTCGAGTTGAAGCCGAACGCCTCGGCCTGCGCCCGCAGGGCGGCGTCACCGAGGTCGATGCCGAGCTTGGCGAACGCGGTGTTGCAGGAAATCGTCAGGGCGTGGATGAGCGTGTCGGTCTCGCCGTCGCCGCAGCGTTCGCCGGCGAAGTTCGGCAGGACGGTCCGGCTCTGCGGCAGCGGAAGTGCGTCGGGGGCGGCGATGCGCTCCTCGAGCTGGTGGCCGGCGGTCAGGGCTGCCGCCGCGGTGATCAGCTTGAACGTCGAGCCGGGCGGGTACGTCTCCTGGGCTGCGCGGTTGAGCAGCGGCTTGTCAGGGTCGGTGTTGAGCGCCTGGGCGGTCTTACTGGCCGTCGTGTCGTTGTGGCTGGCCAGCTGCGTCGGGTCATAGCTCGGGCTGGTCACCATGGCGAGGATTTCGCCTGTTCTCGGGTCGAGCGCCACCACCGCCCCCTTGCGGTTGCCGAGCGCGGTGGTCGCCACCTGCTGGATCTGCGGGACCAACGTGGTGACAATGCTCCCACCCCGCTGTTCGTGGCCTGTTACCAGGTCGGAGACCTTGGACACGAACAGCCGCTGGTCCTCACCGGACAGGAAGTCGTTCTGGGATCGCTCCAGGCCAGCGGAGGTGTACAGCCCGTAGTAGCCGACGATGTTGGAGTAGAGCTTCGCGGCCGGGTACTGCCGCTGGAACTTGTACTCGTCGTCCACCGGGACGGAGCTTGCGACCGCCTGACCGCCGGCCACGGCGATCGAACCCCGCTCCCGCTCGAGCCGTGCGGTGATCTGGCGGGCGTTGCCGGGCTTGTGCCGCAGGGTGTCGGCGTTCTCGGCCTGCAGCCAGTTGGCGTTGACCAGCAGCGCGGCGAACAACACCAGACACGCGATGGCGACCTTGCGGATGGGTGCGTTCATGTTGTCTTCACCACCTGCGTCGGGCTGTCGGCCACCGCGGTCGGGTCGAACAGCGGCGCGGCTGGCGTGGCCGACGCCGGACGCCGGTAGGAGTCACTGATCCGCAGCAGCAACGCGATGATGGCGGCGTTGGAAACGATCGACGATCCTCCATAGGAGATGAACGGCAGGGTCAGACCGGTCAACGGGATGAGCCGCATGACGCCTCCGACCTGTACGAAGACCTGCAGGGCCAGCGACGCGGACAGGCCGGTCGCCAGCATCTTGCCGAACGGGTCACGGGCGCCGACGGCGGCTCGCAGGCCACGCGTCACGACCAGCCCGTAGATGACGAGGATCGCCATGATCCCGGCAAGGCCGAGTTCCTCGCCGATGCTCGCGACGATGAAGTCGGTGTTGGCGAACGGAACCCGCTGCGGGCTGCCCTGCCCGAGCCCGGTACCGGTGATTCCGCCGGCCGCGAACCCGAACAGGCCCTGTACCAGCTGGAACGATTTGTTGCTGGGGTTGTCACCGTCGAACGCGTGCAGCCAGCCGTCCACCCGGACCTGGACGTGCCCGAACAGCTGGTAGGACAGCACCGCGCCGAGCATGAACAGAGCGAGCCCGATCACGACCCAGGACGCCCGCTCGGTCGCGACGTAGAGGATGACCAGAAACATGCCGAAGAACAGCAGGGACGACCCGAGATCCTTCTCGACGACCAGGACACCGAGGCTCGCCAGCCATGCCACGAGGACCGGTCCGAGGTCGCGGGCGCGCGGGAAGTGCATCCCGAGGAAGGATCGGGAGACCACCGAGAGGACGTCGCGCTTGTTCACCAGGTAGCCGGCGAAGAAGATCATCAGAATGATCTTCGAAATCTCACTCGGTTGGAAGGTGAACGGGCCGATCCGCAGCCACAGTCGGGCGCCGTTGATGGTCGCTCCGATCAGCGGCATGGCTGGCAGCAGCAGGAACACCAACCCGACAAGACCGGCGGTGTAGGCGTAGCGCGACAGCGTCCGGTGGTCCCGGACGACGGCCAGAACCAGCACGAAAACGATGAGAGCGAGCAGCGTCCACACCAGCTGGAGCTGGGCCGCGCCAGCCGGAACGTGTTTACCGGCCCGTACCGCGGCAGCGGCCCTGGCCAGGTCCAGCCGGTAGATCATAACCAGGCCGAGACCGTTGAGGGCCGCGACAAGCGGCAGCAGGATGGGATCGGCGGCCGGCGCGAACCGCCGTACCGCGAGGTGCGCGAGCCCCCACAGCGCCCCGAAGCCCAGGCCGTAGGTGAAGACCGACAGGGTGATGGTCCCGTCGACCGCCAGCACCACGGCTGCCAGCGCGGCCGTCGCGAGCAGGCCCGCGAACAGAAGTAACCACAGCTCCCGCTGGCGATAGGGCGGCAGCTGCGCTCCGGCCGGGACCGGGGACCGGGCGAAGGTTCCGGTGAGGTCGACCGCCTTGCCGCGGAGCGGGGGGAGGCCTGTCATCCTGCGGGCGTCATCCTGGTGCGGCGGGCGACGGGGCGCAGGTGGGCAATGAGGTGGTGCCGCACGGTACCGAGGCGGTGATGTTTCCGGAACCGGCCTGGGGGATTCCGGTGGCCGTCTCCCCGGTCAGGCCGGCGTCCGCAGTGGCTGTCGGTGTCGCCGTTGCCGACGGCGTCGGCGACGCGGTCGAACCCGTGATGTCCGCCGCCACACTCTTGAGGCTCTGCCTGAGGTGGTTCGTGACGAAGGCGCGCGCCTCGCCGAGGCTGCTCACCGGGTGACCATTGGTCACATCGTCGCTTACGGACTTTTGGAGATCACTCACCGCGATGACGGGATTCACGGACTCCTTGAACCAGTGCGGGGGGATCCCGCCGTAGGTCCCGGGCACCCCTTCGAAGATTGCTACATGCTGGTTGTCGTCCACACCCACGTAGTAGTGCCGGTGGAGGTAGAACCAGGCCCCCAGGGCCGCGGCACCGAGGAGCACGACGGCGCACAGACCGGCGAGTACCGGCCGGGGGACATGGCGTCGGGCCGAGGCCGCATCGGGTGCGTCACCGGGGTCCGGGTCGCGACGGTGGGTGCCGATCCGACCGATCCTGGCACCCTTGGCGGCCGGTGACTCGTGGTCGGGGAACTGCGGGTTCGGGCCGGTACGGGCGGCCGCGGCACCCGGCACGATCCGCTTCTCCGCGGCGGCACCGGCGATCAGCGGGCGGTTGTCACCCTCGTCATCGTCCTCCACCACGTCGGCGACGACGACCGTGATGTTGTCGGGACCGCCGCCCTTGAGCGCGAGTTCGACCAGCCTGTCGACGACATCCTGCGGGCCGGGCAGCAGCAGCGCATCGTGGATGGTCACCTCGGTCACGACCCCGGACAGACCGTCGGTGCACAGCAGGTACCGGTCGCCGGTGATCGCGTCCTGGATGAACAGGTCCGGCTCGACGTCGCGCCCGTCAAGGGCACGCATCAGTAATGACCGCTGTGGATGCGTGTCGGCCTGCGCGGGGGTGATCCGTCCCTGGTCGACCAGATCCTGGACCAGCGTGTGGTCATGGGTCACCTGGCGCAGGACGCCTTCGCGCAGCAGGTAGGCGCGTGAATCGCCGACGTGCAGCACGCCGAGACTGATTCCCGACAGCAGCAGCGCGGTGACTGTCGTGCCCATGCCTTCGAGCGAGCCGTCCTCGCTGGCCATTGCGCGCAGCTCGGCGTTGGCCTGGTCCACCGAATCCGCCAGCGCGTGCAGGACCTCGCCGCTACCGACGTCCGTGTCCAGGTCGGCTAGCTGGGAGATCACGGTGGAGGAGGCCACCTCACCGGCCGCGTGTCCGCCCATGCCGTCGGCTACGGCTACCAGCCGCGAGCCCGCATAGGCGGAATCCTCGTTGCCTTCTCGGACGTGGCCGACGTCCGAGCGAACGGCGTAGTGAAGCCTAAGGCTCACCGGTGAAGCTCCAGGACGGTTTTCCCGATCCTGACCGGCGCGCCGAGAGGTACCGGCATGGGACTGGTCACCTTCGTGCGGTCGAGGTATGTGCCATTGGTCGAGCCCAGATCTTCGACGAACCACTGGCCGTCGTGGGGGACGAGTCTTGCATGCCTCGCCGAGGCGAAGTCGTCCTCCAGGACCAGAGTTGAATCCTGTGCCCGTCCGATGGTGACAGGCATCGGTCCAAGTGGAAGCATCGTCCCCGCAAGTTGACCCTTAGTAACGACAAGTTTGCTCGGTGTTCGCGATCGCCGACTGGGAGGCTTGCTCGGCGGTCGAGCTGGTGGCGCTTGGCGGGCGGGCGTCGGGCGGAGCGGACGTGCTGCCGCCTGAAGGTTCTGTTGTTGGCGTTTTGTCGGCCCGAACACGTCCAGCCGGACGGCCCGGACAGCGGCGAGGACAAATGCCCACAGTAGCACCAAAAAACTGATTTTAACGACAAGTAGCACCAGGTTGCTGGGTGCGGATCCGTTCATAGCGGCCTACCAGCCGCGATCGGTCTGAGGTGGTGGGGCGGCTCCAGCCGGTCGCTCGCGCTGGGGTGGGCTCCGGCGCGGGGCGGGGGGAAGCTGATCTGGACGGTACGTCTCCTGCTCGTGCATGTTGTCGTCGGGATCAATCGGCCGGACGTCGCGTCGCGGGTCGCGCTGGCCGTCTGAAATTGCACGATCGTAGGGCGGGCGATGGCCGACGGGAACCCCAGGGCCGGCCACGGTCGGGCCAGGCCCGACCTGAGGTGGGCCGGGTATGCGGGTAGCCCGCTGGTCACGCGGGTCATGACGGTCTGTCCCACCGCGGTGCTGGCCTTCCCTCCCACCGTAGGGGTCGTCGTAGCGCGGACCGCCACCATACGGATCGCCATATGGGGAAGTCGGCTGCCCCCCTACGGGTTGGCCGGTTTCGGGTCGGCCGCCGCCCCGGTAGGCCTCCGCCGGTGGTGGATACCCGCCGCGCTGACCGTCCCTGCGAGGGTCACCTCGTCCAGGATCGTCATGGTATGGGCCGCCCCCGCCCCCGCCCCCGCGGTACGGGTCGGCTGGCGGAGGCGGATAGCCGGCCGGGGTACCGCCGTGCCGCGGGTCACCCCGGTACGGGTCCGCCGGCGGGGACGGATAGCCGGCCGGGGTACCGCCGTGCCGCGGGTCACCCCGGTAGGGGTCCGCCGGCCGGTCGTACGGATCGGCCGCCGCGGTGGCCGGCGGGACGGCTGCGGGGGGGTACGGGCCTGGTGCTCCCGCTGGGCTGGCTGGAACACGCCGAGTGGCCCGGTTCGCGTCAACGTCTCGCGGGTCCTCCCGGCGGAAGGCGAGGATTGTTGCGCCCAGTTCGATCTGGTCGCCGTCGACGAGCCGCACCTGGCTGGCCGCGCGGCCGTTGACGATACTGCCGTTGGTCGAGCCGTGGTCGATGTAGACGAACTGGCCATCCGGCATCCGTCGGACCTCACCGTGCCGGCGGGAAACCCCCGTATCATTGAGACGTATGTCACATTCGACGCTGCGGCCGATGACGGTGGTCTCGCTGTCCAACGGATATTCGCGCTCCTCCCCGGCGGCCCGGCTCTCCGGCCCGGGCTTGATGGAGATCAATAGGCGCGGCGCCCCCGGAGCGTTCGATCGTGGGCGTGCGGGGCCGCGTCGAGCGGCCACAGCGCCGGGGTCGGCTGCGGCAACGCTGCTGCGAATACGGAACACCCCGACATCGAGGTCTTCGGCCTCGGCGAGCCGCACGTTGACGGGACCGACGAACGTGTAGCGCTGCTCGGCGGCATGCTCGCGGACCATCTCGGCCAGCTCGTCGCAGAGCGCCTGAGTGTAAGGGGCGAGTCGGGTGAAATCACCCACGGCGAGCTCGACTGCGAACTCGTTGGGGACGAGCACGCGGTTGGAACTGACCGCACGCCGGTCGTCGGTCTCCCGGGCCAGCGCACTGGCGATTTCGACCGGTTCGACGCCGCCCTTGAAGACCTTGGCGAATGCACCCTCGACGAGGCCCCCCAGGCGGCGTTCGAAGCGCTGTAGCACGCCCATCTCGACCTCCCCTCCTCCAGGCCTTCTCCCGACCCTGAGATCGTATGCTTCCAGCCTCATGCCGCCCACGGCTCGGGCCGCGTGGATCGCGTGATAGCGTGATAGTCGCACTCGGGCGAGTGGCGGAATGGCAGACGCGCACGGTTCAGGTCCGTGTGTCTTAACGGACGTGGGGGTTCAACTCCCCCCTCGCCCACGCGTTGGTTGATGTTGGTCGCCGACCTTTGGTCGGCTTTCCGGGGGGCGGGATGTCTGCCCGGGGGGGCGACCCCCCGGACCCCCCGGTGCGGGGCTGCGCCCCGCGCTGGTTTGTGTTGGTCGCCGACCTTTGGTCGGCTTTCCGGGGGGCGGGATGTCTGCCCGGGGGGGCGACCCCCCGGACCCCCGGTGCGGGGCCGGGGCACGCACCTCGCAGCCTCGCTCCTCCGCCATGCACGCACCCCGGCCCTGCGCCGCCGCGTCCCCTGTTGCCGGTCGCTCTTTGCCGGCATTCCGGGGAGCGGGATGTCTGCCCGCGTCTCTACCATTGCCGGGCACTTTCAGCGGGGCTGATCGGCTTCGGACGCGGGCCAGGTTGGGCCGGTGGTGGGTTGCAAGGCGGGGAGGTGCGGTCCCGGGCGGGCGAGGTGGCACCCCTGAAGGAGATCGCAGCGCAGGGTGCTGAGGGCAGCGAGCTGGGCGGGGGTTTCGATGCCTTCGGCGATGGCGGTGAGGCCGAGGGTGTGGGCCAGGTGGATGACGGCGGTGACGATGGCGTGGTCGGTTGGGTCGTCGGTCATTGTGCTGATGAATCGGCGGTCGATTTTGAGGCCGTCGAGGGGGAGGCGGTGCAGACGGCTGAGGGAGGAGTGGCTGGAGCCGAAGTCGTCGATATAGAGGGTGATGCCCAGGGCGCGTAGGGCATGGAGGGTGGCGGTGACGGCGGCGGTGTCGTGGATGAGCGTGCTTTCAGTGATTTCGAGGCAGAGTTGGTAGCGGTCGTCGGGGTTGGTGGTGTGCAGGAGATGGGTGAGGCCGGGCAGGAAGTCGGGGTCGGTGAGCTGGCGGGCGGAGACGTTGATGGTGATGTGCGGTGGGGGGATGGGGGGCGGTCCGGTCGTCCAGGTGGCGGCGGTGTGGCACGCGGTGTGCAGGGCCCAACGGCCGAGGGGTGTGATCAGCCCGGTGTCTTCGGCGAGGGGGATGAAGATGTCGGGGAGCAGGAGGCCGCGGGTCGGGTGTTGCCAGCGGATGAGGGCTTCGGCGCCGATGGTGTCGCCGGTGGGGTTGAGGATGGGTTGGTAATGGAGGCGGAGTTCGCCGGGGGTGGCCAGGGCGTGGCGGAGGTCGTTTTCGGTGGTGAGGCGGTCGAGGAGGCAGGCGCGCATGGCTTCGTCGAACAGGAGGTGATGGCCGCGGCCTGAGTGTTTGGCGGTGTACATGGCGATGTCGGCGGCGCGCAGGATGTCGTCGGGGTCGGCGAGTTCGGGGCTGGAGATCGCAATACCGACGCTGGCCGTGATGGTGACAGTGCGGCCGTCGAGCGTGGTGGGTTGGGCGAGGGCCGTGACGACGCGGTCGGCGATGGTCTGGAGGGTGGGGGCGCTGGTGATGTTCCCGCAGAGGATGGCGAATTCGTCGCCGGAGAGACGGGCGACGGTGTCGTGAGGGCGGACGGCGTGTTGGAGCCGGGTCGCGATTGTGCGCAGGAGCTGGTCGCCGGTGTGGTGGCCGAGGGAGTCGTTGACGGTTTTGAAGCCGTCGAGGTCGATGAACAGGATGCCGACGCCGGTGCGGGTGAGGGCGTGATGGAGTCGGTCGAGGAGCGCGGTTCGGTTGGGCAGGCCGGTGAGGCTGTCGTGCCAGGCGTGGAAGCGGGCTTCGCGTTCGACCTGGAAGCGGGCGGCGGCGGCGGCGAGGATGGTGGCGACGGCGTCGATGAATGCGCATTCGCGGGCGGCGAACGGGCTGCTGCGGTGGACGGTGAGAATGGCGGTGGGGTGCTCGGGCGGGCCGATCGCGACGGTGAGTTCGCCGGGGGCGTTGGTGCCGGGTGGGGGTGTTCCGACGTGGACGGCCAGGTGTGGTCCGGTGTGGCCGGGGTGCTGTTCGTGGATGGTGACGCTGTCGGTGTGGAGGTGGTCGGCGATTGCGGTGGCGGAGGCCGTCCACAGGGGGTCGGGTTCGAGGCTGGTCAGTGCGCGGCGGCCGAGGTCGGCGACAATCTGCTGTTCAGCGGCGCGGATTCGTAGTTCTGTCAGAGCTTTTTCGCGTTCGGTGACGTCGGTTGCGACGACCGCCACTGATGTCACCGCCCCGTCCGCGGTGAATATCGGCACCATGTGCGTTTCGAAATGGCGGCTGTACACCTCGATGACACCACAGACGCGCTCGCCGGTCAGCGCACGTCGGGCCATGGGCGTGACGGGCAGGTCCTGGAAGGTTTCGACGATTGTCGATCGTCGATCGGGGTCCACCCGGGCGGCGTTCATCTCGCCGTCGGTGAACACGATGCGACCGTTTGGATCCATCAGGAACAACGCCACGGGGGTGTTGTCCAACAACAGCCGCAGGTGGTGGTGGGCGGTCATCTCCTGGGTGATGTTCTGGAACTGGCTGAGGTAGTACGGCTCCCCGTCCGGACCGTCGCGCAGAAGTATCGCCGTCGCCAGGACGTGCACGGTCGAGCCGTCCGGACGCGCGAAGCGGACCACGCGCTGCCCGCCCGGCCATCCGTCGGCCTGATGCCCCGTCTGCCCGTCGGCCTGCCCACCCGCCGCGGACTGTCGCGTGGTCACCAGCTGGGCAGCCCGGTCCGCCGGATGGAGCAACATGTCCCAGCTCATGGTGAGCAGCTCGCTCGCACTACGTCCCAGGATCCGGCATGTCGCCGCGTTCACCCGCTGCACTCGGCGATCGGTCGTACCGACGGCCAGCATCCCGATGTCCAGGCGGTCGAACAGATCCAGACGCTCTCCCGCCTGCCCCATGCTGTCCTCACCACCTGCCTGCGTCCAACGACCCGCAGCCACCTACGTGCAGCCACCTGCCTGCGTCCAACGACCCGCAGCCACCTACGTGCAGCCAACCCGGCCGCGCGGGTCGCCTGGAGGCGGGTCGGCTGGGAATTACTCGCGCCCAGCCCCATCTTGGTAACGAACACGTTAATTGTACTTGAATAGTTGCCCGATGTGACGCCTGGGGGTTGACGTGGATGTTCGGGGTCAGCCGGCGGGCCTCCCGCCGAGCGTCGGCTGCGCCCGGCACTTACTGAGCACCTTGGCCATGGCGTCGCGTTCGGCGGGCTCCAGCCACAGGCCGTAGCGGGCTTTCACGCCGATCTGGCGGGCCACGTACTGGCACCGGTATCCCTGATTCGGCGGTAGCCACTGTGCAGCATTATCATCGCTTTTATCCTGATTCGCCGGACCGTCGACCGCCAGCAGATTCTCCGGGTCATTCGCGAAACTGACCAGTTTGTCCGATGGCCATGAGGCGGCCCCGGTGCGCCAGGAATTCGCCAGCGCGACGACGTGGTCGATCTGGACGGCGGCAGCGGCCCGCGTCCTGTTGAAACGGATCGTCCGGTTGGTATAAGGATCTTTGAGCTCGCCGGTCAGAACAATGCACGGGTCTGCCTGCTTGACGGTCACCAGTGTCAGGTCCCGGTGCAGGACGTCGTTCCGTGTGTCGCAGCCGTTGCCGTCGACGTCCTGCCAGGGATCGCCGAACGCGTCCCGCCGGTACTGCGGCGAGGTCGTCGCGGCGTGGACCGGTATCGACCCCAACGTCGCGAGGGCGCTCCCGGCGGTGACCTGCCCATTTTGTCCGGCGCCCCCGAGCCCGCCGGCGTTGGCGGCCGACGCATCGTTGAGCGAGCCGCAGGCGGCCGCGGCGAAGGTGAGCCCGAGACACAGCGCGAGCCCCACGGCCAGCGCCCGCGCGGTCGACATGGCGGGGTTGTCATGGTTCATGATGTCCAGTGTCGCGCCAGGAGCGCGCTCATCGTCCGATATCCACAGCTGACGATCGGTACGCCGCGGATGCAAAGGCGTGTCCACAACAACGACCGCTGACTTGACCGAAAGGCGCTGGTCAGATCACAGCCGGCGGCTGCGGCGTGGCGTTCTCCATCGGGCGGCCCGCCGCATCCCAGGCGATCATCCCACCGTTGAGGTTGCGGACACGCCAGCCGGCCCGGTGCAGGTAGGCCGTGACCGCGGCCGAACGCTGGCCTGACCGGCAGACAACCACCACGTCCCGTTCGCGCGGCACCTCGTCCAGGCGCTCGAGGAGTTCGCCCATGGGGATGTGGACCGCACCGGTGACATGTCCGGCGTCCCACTCCTCGACCTCGCGGACGTCGAGGAGCAGGATGTCTGCATCCGGCGACAGGTTGACCGGAAGTTGATCAATGGCGACTGAAGGTACTTCGTCCGTGCCCACCCGCCCATCCTGTCACCGGCTCCCGTGATGAGCCGTGGGCCTCGGTGTCGGGTGTCCGTCCGGCGGCCGGCGTCCGGCGTTGGGCCCGGGTAGCTGGGGGCTCGCGTCCCGGGAACAGGCGGCTGTGGTCACCGAAGGGCCTGTGGAGTTCTCGGGGGCGGACGTCTGGTGGCACCGTCAGGAAGGTGGAATCACTCGATGTTGAGTCGTCAGGCGCCGGTGCGGACGGGCCGTGGATCATCTGCCCGTGGTGCGGCGGAATCGTCCCATTGGCGCATCTGGTGGCCTGCGACGACGAACCTGATGCCTGGGTCGCTGTCTGTGACTCATGTGGACGCCGGGTCGCGTTCGTCTCGCCGGCCGACCCGATGGCTCCCCCCGGATAGCGCCTCCCGGATAGCGCCTCCCGGATAGCGCCTCCCGGGACGGTGCCCCGATCCACGCCCCTATTGCCGGGCACTATTGCCGGGCGCTCTTACCGGGGTTGGGCGGCGGGTGCGGGTTCAACCCGGACGACGTAGTCCTCGATCACCGGATTGGCCAGTAGTGCGGCGGCAAGCTGCTCGATCATGGCGAGGGCGTCGGCATCCGCCTCGCCGTCCACCTCCAGCTCGAACCGCTTGCCCTGGCGCACCCCGACGATGCCGGCCACGCCCAACCGCGGCAATGCGGTGAGCACCGCCTGCCCCTGCGGGTCGAGGATCTCCGGTTTCAGCATCACGTCCACTACGACCCTGGCCATGGCGCAAGACCCTATCCCCAGGCGCCGTCTCAGGAGTCATCCCGGCAGCATCGAAACAGGCACCGGGCATGCGTCCGGCGCCGGTGGGTCACTACCCTCGGATTCGTGTTGGCTTCTGTAGCAGGGAGATCCGTGTTGTCGGAACGGGTGCCGGAACTGTCGTCGGGACGGGTGCCGGAGCCGGTGGGGGTGGATGGCCGGGTCCTGGCCGGTCGCCTTGACGATCTTGCCGTGAGGCTCGCCGAGCTCGGATCCGTACTGGTCGCCTTTTCCGGTGGGGCGGATTCGGCGTTCCTGCTCGCGGCCGCGGTCCGGGCGCTCGGTGTCGACCGGGTTGTGGCCGCTACGGCGATCTCCCCCTCTCTGCCGGGGACGGAGCAGCGGGCGGCCGGCGACTTCGCGGCGGAGCTCGGGGTCCGCCACCTCACGCCGGCCACCAACGAGATGGGACGCGACGGCTACCGGGCCAACGGTCCGGACCGGTGTTACTTCTGCAAGGCGGAGCTCACCGAGACGCTCCGCCCACTCGCGGAGTCCCTCGGGCTCGCCCATGTGGTGACCGGCACGAACGCGGATGACGCGGTGGCTGGCTTCCGACCGGGTATCGGCGCGGCGGCCGCCCGGGGGGCACGGACCCCGCTGTTGGACGCTGGTCTGACCAAGGCCCAGGTCCGCGAAGCGTCCCGGTGGTGGGGGTTGTCGACCTGGGACAAACCGGCCGCGGCGTGTCTGGCAAGCCGCGTCGCCTATGGGATCACGGTGTCACCGGCACGTCTTGCTCGCGTCGAACGGGCCGAGGCGGCGTTGCGGGCGGCAGTGCACACAGCCGGGTTGGGCGTGCGCAACCTGCGGGTACGTGACCTTGGCACGGTGGCGATGGTCGAGGTGGACGCCACTCGTGTGCGGGCCCTGGCCGCGCGCCCGGAGCTGCTGGCGGTGATCGAGGGTTTCGACCGGGTGGAGGTCGACCCCCGCGGCTTCCGATCCGGCTCGATGAATGAGCTGCTACCGCGTTCCTAGCGGGCCAAAGGGCGCGCGACGATCGTCAGATCGCGTGCCCGGAGGCCGCACTCTCCGGAGTTAGCGGGCCAAAGGGCGCGCGACGATCGTCAGATCGCGCGCCCGCAGGCCGCACTCTCCGGAGCACTGACATCACGACGTGCCGCTGGGGGTCGGGTCGGTCGACTCCGTCCTGCGCGCCGGCTCTGTGTCGTCCGGTCCGGTGTCGTCCGGTCCGGTGTCGTTGTCCGGTCCTGCGTTGTCCGGTCCGGTGTCGTCGTCCGGTTCTGCGTTGTCCGGTCCGGTGTCGTCGTCCGGTTCTGTCTCGTCGACCGGAGCAGGGGAGAGCACCGCGGCCACGATTGCGATGAGCGCGATGCCGAAGCCGATCGTCAACCCACCGGCCGCGAGCACGTTCAGCCAGGTGGGCTGCTCGGTGACACCGAAGAAGAACGGGACGATAATGATCACGGTGGCGAGGAGGCCGATCGCGAAGACGCCGACCCCCAGCCGGACGAGCACGTCGACCAGTCGCCCTCGGGTGTTCCCGGGGAGCTCCCGCGGTACAGCCACCGATGATTGTGGCGCCGTGAGCCGATCAGGCCGATGGGGTTGTTGGGCAGCCACAGCCACCAGCCTACGGATCGCCGGGCGATCCGAGGTCGGCGGATGGCCAAAGGGCGTGCGATCGTGGTTTCTTCGCGCACTCGGAGGCCTTGAGCGAGCCCACGATGGTTCCAGCGCCCGTGATCAGTCACGATCGGCTGTGAGCGGCCACGAATAGGCACGGATGACCTCTCGCTGCCGTGTCCCCGGATAGCCTTGGAGACCTCGGCATCTCACTGGACAGTCTCCCTTCGCCACGCAGAACGAGGTCTCCTGTGCCCACCGGCAGAGTCAAGTGGTTCGACGTCGACAAGGGCTTCGGCTTCCTCAGCCGTGATGACGGCGGCGACGTGTTCGTCCACAAGGGTGCGCTACCGCCAGGGGTGGAGAAGCTCAAGCCGGGCGATCGGGTCGAGTTCGGTGTTGCCGCGGGTCGCAAGGGCGATCAGGCGTTGTCGGTGCGGGTGCTCGCGGCTCCGCCGTCGGTGGCCAAGAGCGCGGCGCACGCGGCCCGGCGCAGCCCCGACGAGCTGCACAGCATGATCGAAGATATGATCAAACTCTTGGACGAGGTACAGAACTCACTGCGTCGGGGGCGCTATCCAGATCGCCGGACAGCAGAGACGGTGGCCAAGGTCGTCCACGCGGTCGCCGACGAACTGGAGGCATCAGGGCCTGGCTGATCGGCGTGCGGTCACGGTCGGCGTGCGGTCGGGGTCGGCGTGCGGTCATGGTCGGAGAGCGGTCATGGTCGGAGAGCGGGCATCGGCGGGACGAGGCCGGCGGCGCCCGCCCGTCCCAGCAGCACCTCGACAGCCTCGTATCCTTCGTCGCCGAGCGATAGCGTGTAATCGTTCACATACAGCCCGATATGAGCGTTCACGACGTCGGCGTCCAGCTCCTGGGCGTGGTCCAGCACATAGGCGCGCGATGCCCGCGGGTCGGCCAGAGCCGCCGCGACGCTTGCCCGCACCATGGCGCAGAGCGCGGCGCCGTCGAGCCCACGCCGGCCGACGATCGCCCCCAGCGGAATGGGTAGGCCGGTCTCGGACTCCCACCAGTCGCCCAGGTCCGCCATCAGTGTGAGCCCGTAGGACGGGTAGGTGAACCGCGACTCGTGGATGACCAGGCCAGCGTCGTATCGCCCGTCCCGTACCGCCGGCATGATTTTTTCGAAGGGCAGGACGTCGATGTCGCCGACCCCATGTCCCAGCGCCCACAGCCGGAACAACAGGTAGGCGGTTGTGCGCATCCCCGGTATCGCGATGCGTGCGCCCGCCAGGTCGTCCCGGCCGCCGCCGGCGGTGAGCACGAGCGGTCCGCAGCCACGTCCCAGGGCACTGCCGGCGGACAGCAGTTGGTAGGAGTCCAGCAGCCACGGCAGCGCGGCGTAGGAGATCTTCACCAGATCGTCGAGGCCGGCGGCGGCGCGGGAGTTCAGCACATCGATGTCCGCGAAGGTCACCGTGACCCGCGGTGCGTCCGCAACGAGCCCGTGGGCCAGCGCGTGGAAGGCGAACGTGTCGTTCGGGCACGGCGAGATCGCCAGCGAGAGCGGGGACGGCATCGCTGACCGCGATGTCACGGCGTGCCGACCCCGGGAGCAGGCTTGACCGGTTCGGTGCGGCCGGTCCCGGTGCGGCCGGTCCCGGTGCGGCCGGGCGTGGTGCTGCCTGGCGAGGCGGGCAGCACGGTGGTGAGCGTGTCGATCCCGGCGGCGATCCCGGCGGCGATCCCGGCGGCGGCCGCGCTCAGCCCGGCGAGTGCTCCCGGCACGTCCCAGCTCGACCGCTCACGGCGACCGACCGCGTTACTGACCGCGCGGACCTCGGCGAAAGGCGTGTCGAACGCGGTGGCTGCGACACCGACCGCGTAGCCTTCCATGGCTTCGGCGGCCGGGTCGAACCGCAGCGCCATCGCTGCGGCCCGATGGTCGGTCCCGGTGATTGTGGACACGCTGAGGATGGGCCCGATCCTGATTGTCCGTCCGGTGCCGGCGAGAAGGTCGACGAGTAGCTGCACCACGTTCGCACGTGGGAGCAGCGTGGACGGCCCGAGCCCGAGCTCGTCCAAACCCAGGAACCCGCCGGTTCCGCCGCCGGCCTCCGATGTCGATCCGGCACCGGATCCGGCACCGGAGGCCGGTCCGGCGGGCGACGACCCCGGTGCGGGTTTACCCGAGGAGGCGTCGAGGCCGGACTCGGCACCGAGATCCGCGGCGATCAGTGCGTCCGCGACGACCAGGTCACCGATGCCGGCACGGTCGGTGAAACCGCCCGCGATGCCGAGGGAGATGACCAGGTCGAACGGCTCGCCCGCGGCGCGAGCGGTCGCCAGAGCGGTCGCGGTACCCGCCGCCGCCGCCGGACCGGCCGCTCCCGCGGCCAGGACGGTCACCGACCCGGACCGGCGTCCCAGGTAAGGGCCGAGTCGGACCGCGGTCAGCAGCTGGCGGTCCCACGACGGCACCGGGCCGCCGCGCGACGGTCCCGTGGTGGCGGGCGCGGTCCACGGCTGCCACATACCCATCATTCCGGCGCAGACGGCGTCAGCCTCCGGGTTGACCGCCGTGACCAGCAGGACCCGGTTCACGTGGACCTCGATGCGGGAACAAGAGCGACCGGGCGCATCTCGACCATGAAAGTGTCGACCATGAACCTATGGCTGGACGACGAGACGGAACTTCCAGCTTCCAGACGCCGGGCCGGAATCACTGCGCGGCACTTGGAAGATGGTCAGGGGCAGCTCACCGGCTCGTCCCGGCGTGGTCAGGTGGTAGTGCTGGTCCTTTATGGTGTCGGAAATTTGGACCTCGTTGGACTGGGCGTCGACGGATGTCAAGAAGTATCCGCGGTCGGCAACCGACTTCGGAACGTCGATGTTGATGATCTCTCCGGGGGCGGCGTGCAGCGCCGGGATCTGGTCGCTGGCGCCCTTGACCACCGTGCCGTCGCGGTCGTAGCTGGCGGCCTGCGCCTGCACGAAGCTTCGACCGGCCTGCATGGTCACCAGCGGCGTCGGTTGGTCGCAGCTGGCGAGTACCCCGACGAGCGCGCCGAGGACAGGGAGCACAGCCAGGCGTTGCCACCGGATGCGGGAGAGTAGCCGAGATACGGACACGGTCGGAGGTTATCGTTCAGGGCCGCTCAGATGCCGCCCGGATCGCGATCCGGGGGGTGGGTTCTCGGTCTCAGCAGGCCGGGCCGCGTCCCACGATCCGGGAGGACCGCGGTTTTCTGGAGTACTGCCGTGTCCGGGAGCACCGCGGTTTTCTGGAGCACTTCGGTGTCCGGGAGCACTTCGGTGTCCGGGAGCACCGCCGTGTCCGGGCGGATCGCCGGGTGCCTGAGCGCGAGGGTTCCCCCGGCGCTCGGCTCGGCCCAGGCCGCGGCCTCCGGTCGCCCTCGACGGACGCGGGCCGCTGCCCGTGACCGGTGCAGTGCCCTGGTCTCCACGAACATCGTGAACAGCACCGCCGCGGACGCCACGGCGAAGCCGAGCGTCCCCGGCATCTCGATCAGGCCGATCCCGGCGCCGGCAACCCATGCGAGCTGAATCGCGGTTTCTGAGCGGGCGAACGCGGAGTTCCGGGTGTCCTCGGCGATGTCCCGTTGGAGGATCGCGTCCAGACCGAGCTTCCCCATCGCACCGGCCATCGTCACCAGCAGGGCCGCCAGTAGCGATGTGAGCCTTGTGTAGTCGACGGCGGCGCCGAGGCAGCCCCCTGATGCCATCAGCAGCGACAGCATCAGCAGCGCCTCAGGCCGCCGGCGGCCCAGCCGCCCGCCGATGAAGACACCCAGGCCGCTGCCCACGCCCGCACAGATCGCCAGCGCACCGAGCCAGAGGTTGGTGCCGCCGCTCGTCCGCAGCAGAAACGCCAGATAGAAGGTGAGGAATCCGACCAGGCCGCGCAGCACCAGGGAGGCGCGAAGCGCGACCGGCAGCCCGCCCATGGCGCGCAGCAGACGGCCGGCCATGTCCCGGTGGTTGACGATGGCCCCTAGTACGAAGGCGCGTTTTTCACCTGCGGCGGAGTCGACGTGTTTGGGTAGGTTGAACGCCAGCAGGACGCCTGTCATGTAGACGATCGCGCAGGCCCGCAGCACCCACGGGTAGCCGACGTAGGGAATCTTGGCGATGGCCAGGCCGACCGGGGCGATCGCGGATCCCGCTGCGATGTTCACCAACGAGATCCGGGAATTGATCTTTACGAGGGACAGATTCTGGGGTGTGACGCGCGGGATGACCGCGCTGCGGGCCACTCCGAACGCCCGCGACAGCATGAGCAGGCCGAGCGCGAGGGGATAGACGGCCACACTGTGGTTGAGGGAGCCGGCGAGCTGCCAGGCAAGCATGCCGCGGGCCAGGCAGATTGCGGCCAGCGCGGTACGGCGACCATGGGCGAACCGGTCCAGGACAGGGCCGATCACCGGTGCCAGCAGGGTGAACGGCACCATGGTGATCAACAGGTACATGGCGACCTTCGACCGGGCCTCGCTCGTCGGCACCGCGAAGAAGAGCGATCCGGCCAGCGTCACGGTCACCAGCGCGTCGCCCGCCGCGTTGACGAAGGAAAGCTCGGTGAGGGCCGCGAGCCCCGACTGCTCGGCACCACCTCTGCGGCCGGACGCGCGCAGCCTGCGGATCCCTTTGGCGACACCACTGCCCACGTTCACCATCCTGAGTGTCCCCTCTCCCCAGGAGGGCCACCACGACCACGTAGCACAGTTCCGGAACCTGTAGGCGACAATACGTGCGTGGAGGCTCAGGATGTGCAGCTTGACCCGGCGGTGGTGCCAACATCGTCCGACTCTGGATCGTCCAATCAGGAAACGTCGAGCTCGGAAACGTTCATCTCGGACGGGACTGCGCCCGGTCCCCCGGCGTCCGAGTCTGCGACCCGGACGACCCGGACGACCCGGACCGCCCGCTCACCCGCGTCGAAGGCGCCCCGGACACCCCGAACACCGGGACCACCACGGGCGCCGCGTGCGGCCAAGGGGCCCAAGCCGCCCGCGCTGGACACCGCGTGTGCCGCAGCCGTCGAGGAGGCCCGGGCGGCCGCGGCCACCGAGGCCGATGATCCGGGCCTTGTCGGCGAGCACCTCGGCGTCGAGGCCGAGGACGAACGCCTTGTGCTGCACCGCTTCGCGTGTACGGCGCGCGCCTATCCCGGTTGGGTGTGGACGGTGGTCGTGAGCCGCGCATCGCGGTTGCGGAAGGTCACCGTGGATGATGTCGTGCTGTTGCCCGGCGACGGCGCCATGACCGCTCCACAGTGGGTGCCGTGGTCCCAGCGGCTGCGCCCGGGCGACGTCGGAGTCGGAGACCTGCTGCCGACCGCCGTGGACGATCCCCGTCTCACTCTGCGTCTTGGTGATGTCGAGGAGTTCGTCGACACCGATGCCTGGCATGAGCTCGGGTTCGGTCGTCCCCGGCTGCTGTCCGTGGAGGGACGTGACGAAGCTGCGACCCGTTGGTATGCGGGCGAGTCCGGTCCGGAGGCGTCGATTGCCCGGGTCGCTCCCGCGACCTGTCAGACATGTGGCTTTCACGTGCGTCTGGCCGGGATCCTCGGCCGCCTGTTCGGGGTGTGTGCGAACGAGATGGCCCCGGACGACGCTCGGGTGACTGCTTTCGATCATGGTTGTGGCGCCCACTCGGAGGCGATGGTCGCTCCCTCCGCGCATCCCGAGGCAGTTGTATACGACGACGATCCGTCCGACCTGGAATCGTCCGACCTGGAATTCGTCAGCGTATCGGCGCACCCGCCCGGCTCGGTTCCAGACGACGGCGCCGACGCACTCGCCGGTGACGCGGCAGGCCCGGAGCCTTACGGCCACTCCTGACGGCCGGTTGGATCGCCACGGTGGGGTCGCCGTCGTCGGGTTGTCGAGGCCGGGTTGTCGAGGCCGGGTTGTCGAGACCGAAACGTCCGGGAAGATGGATGACGTGACCGGCACACCGACCGTACCCACTGCCCCGTCCGCGCCCGACGCTGCCGGACCCCATGCCGCCCAGCCAGACGCCGCCCAGCCAGACGCCGCCCAGCCCCACAGGGAACTCGGTCTCACCGACGACGAGTACGCCCGGATCATCTCCACCCTCGGTCGGTTGCCGTCCGATGCCGAGCTTGCCATGTACTCGGTGATGTGGAGTGAACACTGTTCGTATAAGTCGTCCAAGGTGCACCTACGGCGGTTCCATGACATACCGGCCGGTGGGCGCATGCTCGTCGGGATGGGCGAGAACGCCGGAGTGGTCGCTGTCGGTGAGGGCCTCGCCGTCACATTCAAGATCGAATCACATAATCACCCGAGTTTCGTCGAGCCCTACCAGGGTGCGGCGACCGGCGTCGGCGGGATTGTCCGCGACATCCTGACCATGGGCGCCCGGCCGATCGCCGTCCTGGACCCGCTCCGGTTCGGCGATGCCGACGCACCCGACACGGCGCGGATGCTGCCCGGGGTGGTCGCGGGCATCGGCGGCTACGGCAACTGCCTGGGCCTGCCGACGATCGGCGGGGAAGTCGTCTTCGATCCGTCGTATCTGGGGAACCCGCTGGTTAACGCCTTGTGCGTGGGGGTGATGCCGGTCGGACGGGTACAGACTTCGGCGGCGACCGGAGTCGGCAACGCGGTCGTCCTGCTCGGTGCGAAGACCGGCCGGGACGGCATCGGCGGGGTGTCGGTGCTGGCGTCGGCGACCTTCGACGAGGGTGGCGGACCGGCGCGCCGACCAGCGGTGCAGGTCGGCGACCCGTTCACCGAGAAGATTCTCATCGAATCCTGCCTGGAGCTGTTCGAGCGCGGACTTGTCGTCGCCATCCAGGACCTCGGCGGCGCGGGGCTGACCTGTGCGCTGACCGAGACGACCGCCGCAGGCCTGGCCACCGGTGGCCCCGGTGGGATGACGGTCGACCTCGACCTCGTCCCGCTGCGGGAGGCCTCGATGGTGCCGCACGAGATCCTCGCGAGCGAGTCCCAGGAGCGGATGCTCGCAATCGTCACGCCGGACGCAGTGCCCCAGGTGCTCGCGGTCGCCGAACGCTGGGGCGTGCTGGCCACCCGGATTGGAACGGTCACCGACAGCGGTCGTCTTGTCATCCGGTGGCACGGTGAGGTCGTCGTCGACGTGCCGCCTGGCTCGCTCGCCGACGACGGGCCGGTGTACGACCGGCCGATGCGCAGGCCGGCGGACCTGGACGGGCTGCGGGCCGACGACCCCGCGGCGTTGCCGCGCCCGACCAGCGGAGATGACCTGCGCGCAACGTTGCTGACCATGATCGCCTCGCCGAATCTGTGTTCGAAGGCGTGGGTGACCGATCAGTACGACCGGTATGTGCAGGCCAACACCGTGCTCGCACAGCCCGAGGATGCCGGCGTGGTCAGGCTCTCCGACGAGACCGGCCTCGGCATCGCGCTGGCGACAGATGGTAACGGTCGGTATGCCAGGCTCGACCCGTTCGCAGGTGCGCAGCTCGCACTCGCCGAAGCATGCCGCAATGTGGCCGCGACCGGGGCCGTGCCGATCGCCGTCACGAACTGCCTGAACTTCGGTTCGCCCGAGGATCCGGAGGTCATGTGGCAGTTTGCCGAGACGACCCGGGGGCTCGCGGACGCCTGCCGCCAGCTCGGCCTGCCCGTGACCGGCGGTAACGTATCTTTCTACAACCAGACCGGATCGATGCCGATCAACCCGACTCCGGTGGTCGGTGTCCTGGGCCTCTTCGACGATGTGGCGCGGCGCGTCGCGATCGGCTTCACCGATGACGGTGACTCGCTGTTGTTGCTCGGCGAGACCCGCCCGGAGTTCGGCGGGTCCGAGTGGGCGTGGGTGGCGCATCGGCACCTGGGCGGGCAGCCGCCCGTGGTCGACCTCGCCGCGGAGAAGCTGCTCGCCCAGATCCTGGTTTCGGGTTCCCGCGACGGCATGCTGACCGCGGCGCACGACCTGTCCGACGGCGGCCTGGCATCGGCACTGGTCGAGTCCTGCCTGCGTGGTGGGCGTGGCGCCCGCATCGTTTTCCCCCGCGATGCGGACGTGTTCACCGAGCTGTTCAGCGAGTCGGCGGGTCGGGCGGTGGTGGCCGTCTCCCGATCGGAGGAGCTGCGGTTCACCGACATGTGCGGTGCCCGCGGACTGCCGTGCCGGCGTATCGGTGTGGTGGACGGCGACATCATCGACGTCCAGGACGCCTTTGCCGTCAGCCTCGACGAACTGCGGGTCGCCCACTCGTCCACCCTGCCCGGTATCTTCGGCGCCGCAACCACCTGAGTTCGTGTCTCGATCTGCCGATCTCAGTCCGGACCGATACCAATCACCCCCGTCCGTGGGTGATCCGTCACGCTCGGACGGTTTGGACCCCTGACCGTCGGGCAGCCCAGTTTCTGACGATGGATATCTCGGTCGCCGGGGCTGGCAGCTCAAGGGAGCCGCTGCCGAGCAGGACCACAGGGGGAGAGATGGACTATCCGCAGATTTCTGACCACGGGTTGATCGGGGATCTCCAGACCGCGGCGCTGGTGACGAAGGACGGCGAGATCGACTGGTTCTGCGCGCCCCGGTTCGATTCGCCGAGTATCTTCGCCTCCCTGCTGGACCGGGAACGCGGCGGCCAATTCACGATTGCGCCGACGGAGCCGGGCTATGTGTCGCGGCAGTTGTACCTGCCCGACACCGCGGTTCTTATCACCCGCTTCCTGACGGCCGGCGGCGTGGGTGAGCTCCTGGACTTCATGCCCATCGCGGACACGACCCGGCCCACCGACCGGCACCGGTTGGTCCGGGTCCTGCGGGTCGTGCGGGGGGAGATGCGCTTCGCGGTCGAGTTCACGCCACGTTTCGACTACGGCCGCGCCAGCCACACCGTGGAGGTGACCGGCGACGGTGCGATCTTCCGCGCCGGGGACCAGCGCATCACCCTGCACCCGGCCAGGACCGTCAGCTGGGACGGCGCGGAACGGATCACCGATCCGCGCGGTGACGGCATCCGAGGCACGGCGACGCTGAAGGCCGGCCAGGTCGGGGCCGTGATGATGGAGACCGGGGACGGCGACCCGCCGCACCGGCTCGCCCGGGACGAGATCACCTCGCTGCTCGACGACACGGTGCGGTACTGGCGGCGCTGGCTGGCCCGGTCGACCTACACCGGCCGGTGGCGCGAGCAGGTCCGCCGCTCGGCGATGACGCTGAAGCTCATGACCTACGCCCCCAGCGGTGCGGTGGTGGCAGCGCCCACCGCCGGGCTGCCCGAACAGATCGGCGGGGAGCGCAACTGGGACTACCGGTTCACCTGGATCCGCGACGCGTCGTTCTCGGTGTACGCGCTGTTGGGACTGGGCTACGTCGAGGAGGCACGCAGCTTTGTCGGGTGGCTGGCCAACCGGATCGAGGAGCAGGCCGGTGACGCTTCCGGACCCTTGAAGATCATGTACCGGGTGGACGGGTCGTCCGACCTGAGTGAGGAGACCCTCGACCACTTCGAGGGTTACATGGGCTCGGCGCCGGTGCGGATCGGCAACGGCGCGTCCGACCAGCTCCAGCTCGACATCTACGGCGAGGCGATGGACTCGATCTACTTCGCGGACCGTCATGGTGTCGCCCTCGGCCACGCCCGGTGGAACCGCGTGGTCGACATGCTGGACTGGCTGTGCGACCACTGGGACTCCCCCGAGGAAGGCATCTGGGAAACCCGCGGGGGCCGGCAGAACTTTACCTACGGCCGGATCAACTCCTGGGCCGCCTTCGACCGCGCCATCCGGCTCGCGGCCGAGCGGGCCCGGCCGGGCAAGATCCAGCGGTGGGCCACCGAACGTGACCGCGTCTACCGCCAGGTCATGGACCGGGGCTGGAACGACAAGCGGCAGGCCTTCGTCCAGCACTATGACACCGACGTGCTGGACGCCTCCCTGCTGCGCATGGTCCAGGTCGGTTTCGTCGTCCCCGACGACCCGATGTGGTTGTCCACCTTGAACGCGATGGACTCCGAACTGGTTTCTGACAGCCTGGTCTACCGGTACAACCCGGAAGCATCCCCGGACGGGCTCCGCGGTTCGGAGGGCACCTTCTCTCTGTGCACGTTCTGGTACGTCGACGCGTTGGCCCGATCGGGCCGGCTGGAGGAGGCCGGGCTCATCTTCGAGAAGATGCACACCTATGCCAATCCGCTGGGCCTGTATTCCGAGGAGATCGGCCTGACCGGCGAGCAGCTCGGTAACTTCCCGCAGGCCTTCACGCATCTCGCGCTGATCAACGCCGCGGTCAACCTCAACCGGCAACTCGACGCCTCCTACACCTCCGACGCCCAGATTCGGGACTAACCGTTCGGGACCAGCGGTGTTCCGGGGATCCCAGCCGGGTACCGGATCCCCCGGGGATGACGGCCGTCGGCCGTAGGTGGAAACTGCCGCTCCGGTGACCGCAATGACCTACCGCCCGGTTTCTTGGCCGTCGGCCGTAGGTGGAAACTGCCGTTCCCGTGACCGCAATGACCTACCGCCCGTGCTCTCGGCCGGCACCACCAGACCGATCCGGCGGAACGCGTCGTCTTCGGGCGCGGTTCAAACCTCGCCGCGGCGGATGTGATTAGGTCAGAAATGACTCCTGTGCTCGTCCCGTATCGGATATGCCTGTCATAGCGCAGAAAAAGCGCTCTCATGGTGGCTGGCTGACGGCGAGGGGACGATGGCACTTTCCAGAGCGGCGGCGGAACTCTATACCGAGATCGGGCCGGCACCGTCGAACTGCGGTGCATTGCGGAAGCGGCTCCGTATGGAGGATGCGCAGTTCGACGAGGCGGTGGCGGAGCTTGTTCTCGCGGGTATGGCGATTGCGGAAGGGCGGCGGATCCGCAGGGCCCCGAGTGACCGGACTCCACCGAAAGCTTCTCGCGATGCGCTTGTGGTCTTCGACCAGCTTCCGCCGGACGGCACTCCCGTCGGCGGCCTTCGGCTGCGCAGCGCTGTGAGAATCACGAACGACCGTTATCGACTGGCTTTGGACGAGCTCAAGACGGCCGGTCTCGTCCGGCTCGGGCGAGGCCGTGGGGGCACGATCGCTCGCGCAGACGATGTGCTCCAGACGCCGGACGACGAGGTGTTGGAAACGCACATAGCCGACGCGGGATTCGCCGCTGCCGGCCCTGGCCAGCTGGTACGCCGGGAGTCCGAGCTGTATCAGCCCTTCGTCGACTGGTACCAGAGTGAGATCGACACGGCTGGTCTCACCTTCAGCCACATCCGTGAGACCGCTTCCGCGCGCAGGCGGGTACGGGCCAGCGGTCAGTGGTCCCGGCCGGACGTCGCGGCGGTCGAAGTCTGGAGCTCGTATCTCCTGCCCGACGTCGTCCTCACGATTTCATCCTTTGAAATCAAACGGTCGGCCGAGGCCAATCGGCTGGAGTCGCTGTATGAGGCAGCAGCCCATGGGCGTTGGGCGCACTGCCCGAGCCTCGTTGTCGAGACGGCCTCTGAAGAAGACGAGGACAATCCGGTGTCCGACCGTGTTCTAGAGGAACTAGACAGACTGAAGTTGGGTCTGTATACGATGTACAATGTCGGGTTCGGAGCTTTTCGTGTGAAGCAGTACATACCGCCGTCGAGGCATGCACCCGACCCGGGCTACCTACACGATCTCCTGGAGTACTTTTTCTCCGACGACAAGCGGCAGTGGGAGAAGTACCGACTGGCGATCCGCCGCTGAGCGCGCGTGCCCGGTCGGAAAGGGCAGGCTGGGGCGAAGGCCGCAAGTAGGCGATTGCGGTGGCGATGTTTCCGCGGAATCCTCATGGTCCGGCGGTTGCGGAAGCTTCTGCACCACGTTCCAGCCCTCCTCGATCCGGGTACCCACCTGCGTGCCGAGGAGTACCCGCTGACGGCCGGCCGCACGCGTTTGACGAGCGTTCGTTCACACTCGACTATGCGTCCCGCTGATCACCAGCGGGGATGCAGGCGGCTGGGCCCGCAGCCAGCGGGCGTCACCAGCCGGCCGAGGCAGAGCAGCAGGCCCTGGACGATCAGGGCCAGCGCCACGACCAGCACCGTGCCGCCAACGGCCTGCGCGTCGTCGTGGTGGGCTAGACCGTCCAGCACGAGTCGGCCAAGCCCGCCGCCGCCGACGAGGGCGGCGATCGTGGCGGTGGCGATGACCCGGGCCACCGCCGTCCGCAGGCCTACCAGCAGCAGTGGTGCGGCCAGCGGTAGCTCCACCTGCCGCACCACCTGACCACCGGACATGCCCATCCCGACCGCGGCCTGTGTCACCGCCCTGTCAACATCGCGCACACCGATGTAGGCAGTGGACAGCAGCGGTGGTACCGCGATGAGGGTCAGCGCGACCGTGGCCGCGGTGTTGCCGAAGCCGAGCGGCCCGACGGCCAACAGCACGAGCACGGCGAATGCCGGCACCGCCCGTTCAACCGCGGAGCCGCCGACAGCGAGTATGCGGCCTCGCCCGACGTGCCCGAGCCACACCCCGATCGGTAGCGCGAGGGCGCACGCAATCCCCACGGACGCGGCAGTCACCGTCAGGTGTTCGATGAGGCGTCGGGTGACGCCGTTGTCGCCGTTCCAGTTGGTGCTGTCGCCAAGCCACGAGGCGGTCTGCGAGATTGTGCTCACACGGCGACGTTACCGGGATAAGTCGATACTGACCGGATAATCCGATAGAAAAGCTATGAAACACAAACGACGGCGCTGTGGGTTCCACGGTCGGAATGATCGCAATCGGTGCGGGAGGGGTTGGTCGGAGTCGATGGCGACTGAGCCGATGATTTCGCTTCGAGGCGTCCAGAAGCGTCACCTGGACGGGACGGTCGCTGTTACGAATCTCGATCTCGACGTGGCCGAGGGTGATTTCATCTGCCTGCTCGGGCCGTCCGGGTGCGGCAAGACCACAATCATTAATCTCATCAACAGGATGATCGAGCCGACGTCCGGCCAGATCCTCGTGGCCGGCGAGGATGTTGCCCGCGTGGATCCGGTCACGCTGCGCCGGCGCATCGGTCATGTCGCCGCGAGCGTCGGCCTGTTCCCGCACCTGACCGTCCGGGCAAATGTCGAAACGGTTCCCAGACTGCTGCGCTGGGCGCGGCCGCAGGTTCACGACCGCGGGCAGGAGCTGCTCGAACTGCTTGGGCTTGATTCAGCGGTCGTCGGCGACCGTTACCCGCATGAACTCTCCGCCGAGCAACGGCAACGGGCCGGTATTGCCCGCGCACTCGCCGCCGACCCGCTGGTACTGCTGATGGACGAGCCGTGCTCGGGCTTGGACCCGATGGCGTGTGAGCGGCTGCGTACCGATCTCGTTCTGCTGCACCGGGATATCGGTAAGACGATCATCTTCGTCACGCCCGACCTGGACGAGGCCGTGCACCTCGCGGACCGGATCGCGGTGTTCCGCCCTGGCGGTCTACTTGAGCAGTACGCCGCTGCCACCCGCGTCCTGGGAGCGCCGGCCACGCCGTTCGTCGCGGATCTCACCGGCTTCGACCGGTCGCTGCGTCGGCTCGCGGTCACCCCGCTGGGGGTGGCCGACACCGAACACCCACCGGTGGTGCGGATGGATACGTCGGCGGCCGAGACACTGCAGGCGATCGCCCGGCACGTGCCGGGCGGGTCCGCTCGTTCCGCTCGTTCCGGTGGGTCCGGTGGGTCCGGTGGGTCCGGTGGGTCCGGTGGGTCCGGTGGGTCCGGCGAGGGTAGCCGGGTGCGGGTCAGCACGGACGGCGCCGGCTGGGCGGTCGTCGTCGACCCGGCGTCCGGGGAGGTGCGCGGGTGGGTCGAGGCCGGGGAGCTGGCCGGGCATGGTCCGGTCGCGAGCGCGGCAGCGCTGCGTCCGCTCGCCGGTTGGGTGGAGCTGGGCGCCTCTCTGAAGGACGCGTTCGCCGTGCTCCTGGGCGACGACGCCGCCCGCATCGCCGTCTACGACCGGGACGACTACGTCGGCGTACTCACGCCCGCGTCCCTGCATGCGGCCCTGCGCCGCTCAGTCGAGGCCGATGTGGCCGATGTGGCCGATGTGGCCGGACTGGCCGGACTGGCCGTTTGAGGGCCTCCGGGTGCGCGCGAAAGGCATGATCGCGCACCCTTCGGCCGGTCGCGCCGGGAGTCGATCAGACGGCGAGAACGCCGGATGTCACCGACCGGAACATGGCCAGGCCGTCCGATCCCGGGCCGGTCAGCGGCTCGACGGCGTGCTCGGGATGCGGCATCAACCCGACAACCGTGCGTCCGGCATTGCAGACGCCGGCTATGTCGGCGACCGATCCGTTCGGGTTCCCGCCGAGATAGCGGGCAACCACCAGGTCGTCATGTTCGAGTTGGGCCAGTGTCGCCGGATTCACCACATAGCGGCCTTCGCCATGTTTCACGGGAATAACAACCTCCGCGCCGGCCGTGTACTCCGAGGTCCACGCGGTCGAGGCGTTTTCCACCCGCAGCCGCTGGTCTCGGCAGACGAAATGGAGGCCGACGTTACGGGTGAGTGCCCCGGGCAGCAGTCCGGCCTCACACAGCACCTGAAATCCGTTGCAGATCCCGAGGACGGGCAACCCGTCACGGGCCGCGTCCACGACCGCGCCGACCATGGGGGAGAAACGGGCTATCGCCCCGGCGCGCAGATAATCGCCGTAGGAGAACCCGCCGGGCAGCACCACCGCGTCCACCCCGGCCAGCTCGGTGTCACCATGCCAGAGCGCAACGGCCTCGCCGCCGCCGAGGCCGACCGCGCGAGCGGCGTCCCTGTCATCCAGCGAGCCGGGAAATGTCACCACGCCGATCCGGCGTGCTACCGATGACGCCCCGCCGACTGTTTCGTGCTGGCCACCGCTCATGTGGTCAGCCTACCGGCGATCAAGCGGCGGCCACGCGATCAGGACCCGGCCGGTCAGGACCCGCAGTGAGCCGGGGCGCGTTCGAGCCGGGTGGCGGGTGCGCTTTCATCCCACTGCAGCAGTTTTTCCAGATGAACCCGGATGCCGGGACGCGGCCCGTCCACAATATCGAACTGGACGCTGTCCATGAGCTCGTGCATGACATAGATACCACGGCCGTCTTCGCAGATCGTGTCATCGGCGGATGCCTCGAGAATCATGGCGTCAATCTGGAAGACGTCGAAGCCACCTCCGTTGTCCAGCACCTCGATGGCGGCCACCTGGTTGTCGACGTTGACCGAGACCTCGTACCAGTCATACGCCTGGGCGTGCTTCAGCACGTTGGCACATGCCTCGGTAAGCGCGAGTTCCACGTCGTCGACGCACTCCTGATGCGCGCCGAGAACCTTCAGTGACTGCGTGCACATCCGGCGGACAATAGGAATGGAGATCTCGTCCCGGGGAAGCGACAGCGAAAATCTGATCTCCATGTCCGAGTCCTACCCCGGCGAGTGACGGCTAACCTGCTTCGGCTTCTCGTCTGGCCAGAGGGTGTGCGATCTTGGTTTTTCGCACGCCCGGAGGCCCCTTGCGGGTGGCCTGGCCAAAGGGTGTGCGATCTTGGTTTTTCGCACACCC
>NZ_CAUVXL010000006.1:0-869 GCF_963555915.1 Protofrankia sp. Cas4 | reverse complement strand
GCCGGTCCGGTCCCGGCTGGTGGAGCCCGGTTCCGCACCTGCGCGTAGCAGGTCCGGTACAAGCGGACGGTCACGTGGGTGGGTTGGCGGGAGTTGTCGGTCGCAGGTATTAGCCTTGCGCGTACCAGCCGTCCGTCAACCTGATCCGTCAACCTGATCCGTCAACCTGATCCGTCAACCTGATCCGTCAAGCCGAGGAGCACCCGATCGCCCGCCGACAGACCGTCCGCCGCCCCGTGCCGTCTCATTCCGGATCCGTCTCGTCCGGGTCCGGCTCGTCCGACGAGGTCGGCTTGGCCGCGTCCGGGTCGGCTCCGGGCGTCTTTGGGACGGACGAGGCAGATGTTCCCGCCGTCGGGCCGCGGTCGCCGTGCCCGTGTGGGTCAGGGCGTCGCTACAAGGCATGTCATGGCGTGCGGCGGCGGCCCGCGCCCGTCCTGCGTCCCTTTGCGGGCCGGGTCGACGAACCCGATCTGGTGGCCCTGCGCGAGTTGGTGCCCAGCGCGACAGCCCCGCTGAAGCTCTCCGCCAGCTACCTCGCGGAACATCCCGAACATGGCGACCGTGCGGTTCTGCTCGGCACGATGCTGCCGCAGGCAGCGCCTGCAATCGTCCGGGAGAGCGGCGAGATCCTCCTGGCCATGCAGACGGGCGTGCCCAGCGACGATGCGAGCGTTGACGTTGCGCGGGCGCTGCTCGCGGCTCTTGCCGCCGAGCCCGGGGCTCCGGTCATCCCCCGGCAGACAGCGGCGGGCAGCGCCCGTGGCGACGACGGCCGGGCCGGCCCAACGCTGCTGGACATCCTCGATCCGGCCCCGCTGGACATCACGGTCCACTCCGGATTCACCTGGTGGATCCCGCCGTCCGAG
>NZ_CAUVXL010000005.1:0-3924 GCF_963555915.1 Protofrankia sp. Cas4 | reverse complement strand
AGTCGTTGGTCTGCAGAAACTCAACGAAGAACATGCGGAACGCCGCCTCACTTTCGATAGGATCAAGAAAACAGGAATGGTTTCTGGATGAATTCATGGGACGGGCGAAAAGGCATCCGTTTTCTCGCCGATCTCCACCGAGCCGGCCGTTACGACCTCGACGCCATCGTCACTCGCACCTATGACTCGCTCGCCGAACTGCCGTCGGGATACCGCGACCAGGCCGAGGGCACCATCATCAGAGGAGTGCTCCGACTTTCCTGAAAAACGAGCCTCGGTCTTTCCTGAAAACTGCGGGGTGGTGACACCGGCGGAGGCCGGGTGCATGGGCCTCCTGTCCGGGTCGCTTACTTCCCGGACAGGGCTGTCAATCCTGCCGCCACCAGGAGCGGTACCGCCGAGCCGACGGTCTCGAAACCGGTTCCGACGGTCATGCCCTGGGCGTGCCGCGCGTGAATACCCGCGGCGATGATAGCTGCCTTGAAACAGCCCAGCGCGAGGTAGAACGGCAGGTTTGTCACCGCACGCCCGGAGGTCGCGCAATATCGTTCGACGAGCGCGTCGGCGGACGGTAGGCGAGGGCTGGTCGAGGCGGCCTCACCGCCCAGCACGGGGTCGAAGGCCGGATCGGCGTAGGCGATGTGCAGGCCGAGGTCGGCGAGGGGGTCGCCGAGCGTCGCCATCTCCCAGTCCACGAGCGCCCGCACCGTGCCGACATCCCCCGGGTCGAGGATCGCGTTGTCGATGCGGAAGTCCCCGTGCACGATCGACGCGCCGCTCTCGGCCGGGCACGCCTCGATCAGCCGGGTGTGCAGCAGGTCCAGATCGGCGAGCTCCCGGGTCGCCACGCGGGTCCACTGGTCGTGCCAGCGCCGGACCTGGCGGCTGAGGTAGCCCGCCGCTCTGCCGAACCCCTCGAGCCCGACGGCCGCCGGATCGACGGCGTGCAATCGGGCCAGCACGTCGATGAGGCCGAACGCGCAGCGGGTGATGTCCGCGGCCGGCAGTGCGTGCAGCTCCGCACGGGTACGGATCACCTGCCCGTCGACGTACTCGACCAGGCAGAACGGGACGCCGAGCACATCCGGGTCCTCCCGCAGCGCGACCGGCCGGGCGACGGGTACGGCGCTGTCGACAAGCGCCGCCACCACCCGGTATTCCCGGGCGATGTCGTGTGCCGACGGGGTCAGGCCGCCCAGCGGCGGTCTGCGCAGCACCCAGGCCGAGCGCCCGTCGGTGATGCGGTAGGTGAGGTTGGACCGGCCGCCGTGCAGGAGTTCGGCCCGGATCGGACCCGCATCCGCCACCACGGTGTCGAAGAACCGTTGCAGCGCGGGGAGGTCGAGCCCGGCGGGCGCCGCGGTAGCCGCGGTGGCCGCGGTGGCCGCGTCGGTCATGACCGTGCCTCGGTGTCGATCGCTGCCACCGGAGCCGGTGCGAGGTCAACGGCCATCATGCGCCCTTGTGGCTAATGTCCATCAGCCCATGCAATCCGTTCCGGAACTGCGGTGTCAAGGGGATGGCGAGCCGACCCACTGGAGCGGAAGCAGCCACCCCACGGCGTCACCGAATACATGGAGCGCCGGGATAAACCGGCATGGAGAAGGGGATGAGAGCAGCCGGGGCCAAGGCGCGGATCGCCGGGGTATAGGGGTCGAGTTCTCCGGGGCCGAAGCGGCAGAGCTTGATTGCCCACCAGAAATTGTCGTCAACCTCGCCGGAGATGGTGTAAGAGCCATCGGGACGCAGGCATGCCCAGCCGCCGGCCTGAAGCGCGACCAGGGTTGTGACGGGCTGCCCGATGCGCACATCCCATGCCCGTACGGTCCCGTCGTTGCCGGCGCTGGCGAGCAGGGGAGATCGTATTCTTTTCGGTGCTGGGGACGTCCAAGCCGGCTTCACGTTCCGTGGCCATGATCCGAATCATCGCTGTAATGCAGTTGTACTGCACAGGGGATGGACGTCCGTGGACGTCGGTGGACGGCCCCGAGGCTGCGACCTGCACCGATCGACATCAGTGGATATCCACCGACATAACGACCGATTCCAC
The DNA here is from genome assembly GCF_963555915.1 of Protofrankia sp. Cas4. Classification (NCBI taxonomy): domain Bacteria; kingdom Bacillati; phylum Actinomycetota; class Actinomycetes; order Frankiales; family Frankiaceae; genus Protofrankia; species Protofrankia sp. Cas4. Next base: position 1,874 of record NZ_CAUVXL010000005.1, on the reverse strand, counting down.
CTACTGTCGGACGACATTCGGCCGAACGGTAGGTGGTTCCGGTCATCAGGATGGCCTCAACGACCTACGCACCCCGGCCCCGTCACCCGGATTCTGTTCACCGGCAGCGCCTCAGGCGATCTGGCGAAGGTCGTTGCCGTAGTCGAAAATGATCCGCATGCGGGCACCCAGCGCCCGGGCGTACCGGCTCAGCGTCGCGACCTCGTTGACGTCGAGGTCACCGTTCTCGATCTGGCTTACCCGGCCCGGTGAGACGCCCATCAGCTCGGCTACCTGACGCTGGGTCAGCCCCAGCCGCTTGCGCTCCTCGCCAAGGTGGAAGGCGCTGATCCAGGACTCAGTGCGCGCCCGCTCGGCGGCAAGCGCCTCATCGTGGCCGTCGTGCAGCTCGGCACGAATGTCATCCCAGTCATGGAACTCGGTCATGAGCCCTCCCGCCGTTTCCTCTCAAAGGCCAGCCACCTGTCGTATGCGACCTCTGCTAAGGGGATCGCAGTCGTGTACCACCGTGACCAGTCGCGGGCCTTGTTGCCGGCGACCAGCAACACGGCCTGTGACCAGGGGTCGAAAACGAAGATCACCCGGATCGCGATGTCGCGGCCCGACCTCGGCCGCAGCTCCTTGAGATTCTTGATCGTCGATCCTTGCAGCGTGTCGACGAGCGGACGCCCGAACCCAGGCCCGATCTCGGCGAGCATGTCGATCGCCGCGTTGACCGACCGATAGGTGTCCAGGTCTGTCTGGCGCAGCGAGCGCAGCCACTCCGCAGTTCGGGTGTGGCCTTGATTGTCCACCGATGAGGTGGCTCCACTGACACAGGTCGACTATAGCTCGACCTAAACATGCGGCGTCGTGCTCCCGGCAGGTTCCGCCGATGGTGGCATGACTGACAGCCACACGGACAGGCGAGCCCACGGACGAGCACGGACATTAGCAAGCCCCCACGTACATCCGAGCCCACGTCACTGGACTTGACGTACCTCAGCGGACGTCCACGGAAGATCCAGAGCAAACTACGGATCAAGAGGTTGGGGGTTCGAGTCCCTCCGAGCGCACACTGGTTGAGGCAGGTCAGAGCCCCGTACTGGATCACCGGTACGGGGATTCTGATCGTTTTATAGCAACGGATGCGGTGAAGGAGGCTGCAGATCGGCCACTAATGCACGCATGTTGCTTAGTGCTCTCGCCCGTAAGTCCTTCGGGGGTTGACACCTGGGCAGGCGGGGGCGGTCAGCTGTCGGGGGTCGACAGGTACAGCTCGTAGGCGCAGTCGAGGGCCTCTTCGGGGGTGCCGGTGAAGGTGCCGGTGGGCAGGAGGGTGTCCTGGTATCCGTTTTTGCTCGCGAGGTGGAGGGCGAATCCCCGGTGGGTGGCGGATCCGGTGGAGCGCAGCCGTATCAGCGGGATGGGCTCGTCGTCGGTGACCTGGCCCTCGATGGCGGTGCACGCGCCGCAGTGGCGGATGTGCAGGTCGGCGAGTGGGGGCCGGCGGGTGGCCGCGCGAGTGTGTAGCCGCTGTGGCAGCGATGCCTTGGTGGGTAGCCGTCCTGGCACGAGTGGATGGTTGACATACATTTTTCGCCCGAAAATTGGCGTCTCCTTACGTCTTTCTTCCACTCGTCGCACCGAATGGAATGCGGATCAAGGAGTGGGGCTGGGGTGCGTGCATCGCGAGGCGGCGGAGGGAGGCACCGGAGGTGTTGGGTGTCGACCGACGAGTCGGGGTACCCGTGCCTTGCGAAGCGATGGACGGGGAGCGATGCGGCGAGGTGTGTGCCCCAGCCCTCTCTGCCTCGGCCGTCCGCTCTCGGCTCTCGGTCGTCGGCTCTTGGCCCTCGCTGTGGTGACAGGTGACCTTATGGTGACCTGACTGT
>NZ_CAUVXL010000004.1:34437-42128 GCF_963555915.1 Protofrankia sp. Cas4 | reverse complement strand
GCACCGCATGCCCCAGCCCGCGCGGTGCCTGCTGCCGGACGGAGTGCACCTCGGCAAACCCGGCGGACGCGCGGACCCGGTCCAGCCGGGTCGTGTCGCCCTTGCGTTCCAGTGCGGCCTCAAGCTCGGCATCCCGGTCGAAATGATCCTCTATCGCCTTCTTGGTACGACTCGTAACCAAAAGGACATCTCGTAGGCCGGCGCGCGAGGCCTCCTCCACCACATACTCGATAGCCGGCCGGTCGACGACCGGCAGCATCTCCTTGGGAAGGGACTTGGTCACGGGCAGGAACCGGGTGCCCAGCCCCGCAGCCGGAATCACCGCCTTCGTTACTGACATGGGCGAAACCATAGCTGTAGGACGGCCGGCGGGTCACTGCGGCGCGGTTCCAGCCGGTGTGGTTCCCGTCTGCGTGATTCCAATCGGCGCGGTACAGACCCAGTCCACGGCGAGCAGGATCGGAGTGTCCGGCGGACCGGACAGAGCGAACCGGCACGTCCAGTCCGCGACTTTCGGGCGGCCGAGACGCTCCCAGGCGTCGACGAGCGCGATCGCGGTGTCGAGGGCGACCGGGTCCCCGGCGAGGATCACCTCGTCGTGGGTGAACAGCGCCGCAGATCCGGTGTCCGGGTCGAAGACGCCGCAGCCGCCCCACTCCTCGGGCGCCCCGGCGACGTGTACCCGGGTCACCCGTTCGTCCAGGCACGCCGCGGCGAAGCACAGGTCCGCCAGATCGTGCGGATGCAGGTCCGCGGGCAACACCCGGTGCCGGGTGACGGGCGCCGCGGTCGAACGGACGAACGGCGGCACCGAGGACGGGCCGTACCAACCGAGAGGTCCGGTGACCGGCAGGAATCCGGCCGGTGCCAGGCCCCGGCCATGCATCGCGCCGGCAGGCGCGTCGGTGCCGGCAGCCGCGTCCGCCGCGCCGGTCGTCACCAGAATGATCGGTGAGAGGCCGCCGTGACGCATCGGAGCGAGAACTCCCCCCCGGGGGCCGAGCTGCTCCACCCACGACGGCGCCAGGCCGTTCACCGCGCAGGTGACGACCACCCGGTCATAAGGTGCACCGTCGGGCCAGCCCTGGTAGCCGTCGCCGTGGACGACCGTGGCGAGCGACGTGTCGACACCGTCCGCGGCCAGCCGTGCCAGCGATGCGCGCGCCTCGGTGGCAACGAGCGGGGACACCTCGACCGAGGTCACCCGGCATCCCAGCACGGCCAGGAGCGCCGCGTTGTATCCGGTGCCGGCGCCGATCTCCAGTACGCGCATGCCCGGCACCACATCCAGCCATTCGATCATGCGGGCGACCAGCGACGGCTGGGAACACGACGACAACACCGCGTTCTGATCCCCGGAAATCTGTGTGCCTCCGGAGGCCTGTGTGCCCCCGGAAGCCTGCGGGATGTGGGTGACCAGGGCGCTGTCGGCATAGGCCGCGTCGAGGACGTCGCCGGACGGTGGGTGGTCCTGAGAGACCGTGAGGTAGCGCGGTGTGGGCCCCACACCGTCATAGAAGCCGGTCAGGCAGCGGTCCCGGCGGACGGTGGCAAACGCGCGCGCGACATCCGGCCGGGTGACGGCTCCGAGCATCCGCAGCCGCTCGACAAAGGCGTCGAGCCGGGCCGATATCGATGGACCGTCGTTTGCCGCATCCGCCGGGCCGCCCACGGCGGACACTGCCTGATCCGTTTCGTCCACCTTCCCAGCGTCGGCCAGCGTGGCATCGTTTGCCAGCCATTCGACCGATTCATGATCGCAGTTGTTGATATATTGGCCATTTCCGCAATACGGACCACAAATATATCAATGGAGCATCCAGTTTCAGACAACAAAGAATCAGGCCGTTCACCTACCGGACACGCCGCAGATCGGCCAGTTCGCGGCGCAGGTTGGCACGGGCTGCCGACTCCCAGTGGTGAAATGCCCAGGGCGTCGCATATACCCGGCAGTCGAGCAACGCACGCAGGACGGCCGCCCGGCCGGCGACCCACTGCTCCGGGGAGGCCCAGCCGTATTCCCGCCGTACTCTGCGGACGTAGACGTCGTACGCAGGCGCCGGACGGGCGAGCACCCGCAGGTCCGCATCGTTGATCATGGCTTCGTCGGGTTCGGCGGACACATGCGTCCCCGTTGCCCGCACCAACCGGTCGACGTCCCGGATCACCGACCGCGGACATCCCAGCTCGGTCAGCGTGGCAACGGCCAGCTCCCCGGAGCGGGCCTCGTTGTCGCCCGCACATGTGTCATAGACCGCGTCATGGAAGAAGATCGCAAGCCTGCCGCCGGCAACCGCCGACAGCACGCCGGCGCGCCCGGTCGGCTGATCCCAGGCCCGATCAGCCGCGACGAGCAACTGCAACGCCGTCAGCGTCTCGCCGACGTGACGGAGTGTATGGTAATAGCGACCAGACTCGCAGTAACGACGAGCCAGATCCGCAAAGGCGGCCGCCCGCCCGGCCTCGTCCGCCCGCGCGCCCACAGCCAGCAGCGCGCCGTCAAATGATCGCGCCAGCGGCGACAGCACGACGGTGCCCACATACCCCTCCGATGATCATTACTCCTGGGCGGCTCCGCGCACCGCACCTGCGAGCGCATACCCAGACCCGATCATCGGCGCATTTCCGCTCCGAGGCGACGGAAGCGCGGACCACAGCGTTGCTTTGATCGAACACACGTGCGATCATTAAACGGTGGCAGCGATCATCACCATCGATGGCGAGGACTACCCCCTGCCCGACGACACCAATGTCGAAGAGCTACGCCGTCGCATCGCTCAAGCGGTGTTCAGGTGCGAGGTCGAGCAGCTGCACCTCGCTGACGGCCACGTCATGCTGGTCAACTGGCGGTCGGTCCGGACCATCCGGATCCGCCGGGTGGACGCGACGGCTCCGGGCTCCCCCACCCACCACCGCCGGGGGTACGGATCATGACGACCGCGCCGGCGGCCAGCTCAAGACTTGTCTTGGGTGCCAGCGCAACACCGTCCACCTCGTTACGACCCACCGCGCCCGGACCACCGCCGGCGGCGCCCTGTGGTGCATGCCGACGGCGATCGGTGAGCACCGACAGGGTCGCCGGTTCCAGCACCCGGATCGACCGCACCAGCCCGGCGCCACCGCGATGGCGCCCCGGCCCGGATGTGCCCGGGTCCAGCTCGTAGCGTTCAACCCGCATCGGGTATTCCAGCTCCAGCGCCTCGATCGGGGTGTTCAGGGTGTTGGTCATACCGACATGCACACCGGACGGCCCCGGTCCGCGAGAGGAGGCGCCCTGGCCACCGCCCAACGTCTCGTAGTACGTCCACCCACGCCCGCCGATGATCAGATTGTTCATCGTGCCCTGCCCCTGCGCGGGCAGACCGGCCGGCCCCGACTGGGCCGTCTGTGACCGGGCGGCGAGGGCCGGGGCCAGGGCCGCGAGCACCGTGTCCGCGATCCGCTGGGATGTCTCGACGTTGCCGGCGACCACCGCTGACGGCCGGCGCGCGTCCACCAGCGACCCTGGCTCGGTGCGCACCGTGAGCGGAGCGTAGGTGCCGTCGTTGGCCGGAACGTCGTCGGGCAGCAGCACCCGCAACGCGAAACAACAGGCCGACCGGGTGACCGCCCGCGGGCAGTTCACGTTGCCCGGTACCGCCGGCGAGGTTCCCGCGAAGTCGACGGTCAGCCCGTCCCCCTCGATCGTCGCGGTCACCCGGATCGGGATGTCGTCGTCGCCCACGCCGTCGCCCTCGACCTCGCCGACAGCGGTGTACCGGCCGTCCGGCAGACTCGCGATCATTGCCCGGCTCCGCCGTTCGCCGTAGGCCAGCACCTCGGTGAACGCCTCCAGCACGACGGCCAGACCGCGACGGTCGACGAGTTCGGCCAGCCGGGTGCCGGCGAGCCGGTTGGCGGCGGCCTGCGCGCGCAGGTCGCCACGCCGCAGCTCGGGGGTCCGGGAGTTCGCACAGATCAACTCAAGGATGTCGTCCTGCCACTCACCGTCGGCGACAAGCCGCACGGGTGGGATGATGAGCCCCTCCGCATAGATCTCCTGCGAGTCGGCCGGCATCGACCCGGGCCGCATCCCACCCACGTCCGAATGGTGCGCGCGGGTCGCGGCATAGGCGATGATCTGGCCATCGGCGATCTGGCCATCGGCCGCCAGCGGCGAGACGAGGGTGATGTCGGGCAGATGGTTCCCCCCGGCAAACGGGTCGTTGAGCACCCACACGTCACCGGGCACGGCACCGCGTTCGGCCACGGCGCGCACCGACTCGTACATCGCGCCGAGGTGCACGGGGACGTGGGCGGCCTGGGCGACCATCCGCCCGGCCGCGTCGAACAGGGCGGCGGAGCAGTCCCGGCGTTCCTTGATGTTGGACGAGTAGGCGCTGCGCACGAGCAGTGTCCCGGCCTCCTCGGCGACACCGGCAAGGGCGCTGGCCAGTACCGACAGCGTCACCGGATCCATCCCGTCCTCCGTTCGAAAGCAGGCGGATGTCCGGTGTCGCCGGCTCCCACAGCCAAGGCTGGCATACGCCGTAGAATACGCTTCGGGTAATTACAGGAGTACCAGTGGTCATCACCCCGGAATTACTTCCGGGGTGATGACCAACCCGCCGGTGTGGGCTAGTCGGTGTGGGCTGGTTGGTGTGGCCGCGGGCAACAGCCGGGCCAGATAGAACGGAGAGGGCCATGGCGGATCTGAGCAACAGCACCGATCCGGCCACGAAGGCTGCGCTGTCGGCACATGTGACCCCCCGGCGCTGTTCGAGGGAATTCTACGACAAGGAACTCGTTCGCCTGCAGACCGAACTCGTGCGGATGCAGGAGTGGATCGTTCATCGGGGCCTACGGGTCGTGGTGGTCATGGAAGGCCGGGACACCGCGGGCAAGGGCGGGACGATCAAACGCGTCACTGAGAAACTCAATGCCCGGCACTGCCGGGTCGTCGCTCTCGGCACGCCAACCGAACGCGAACGGACGCAGTGGTATTTTCAACGATATATCCAACATCTGCCGGCGGCGGGTGAAATAGTGTTTTTCGACCGGAGCTGGTACAATCGGGCGGGCGTCGAACGGGTCATGGGATTCTGCACCGACGAGGAGTACGAGGATTTCCTGCGAACCTGCCCCCAGCTCGAACGGGCGCTGGTACGGTCGGGCATCATCCTCGTGAAGTACTGGCTGTCACTGAGCGACAAGGAACAGGAAAGACGCTTCGGTGATCGGATCAAGAACCCGGACAAGCGGTGGAAACTGTCAAACATGGACCTTGAAGCCCGTGCCCGCTGGGTCGACTACGCCGAGGCAAAGGATCAGATGTTCGCCTATACGGACCTCAGGGACGTGCCCTGGTACGTCGTGGACGCCGATGACAAGCGAAGCGCCCGATTGAATCTCATCAGCCATCTGCTGACCATGATCTCATATGAGACCCTCCCGCAGACGGACATTCAGCTTCCGGCACGGCAGGAACGCGCTTACATGCGTCCGCCGATCGACACCCAGACCTGGGTGCCCCGCCGCTACGTCGTCGACTGATCCGGCACCAGCCGAATGCCCACATTCGGCCGGCGCCCGTGGAACTTCTCCGTAGTCGGAGGTGGATGTGCGCAAGTTCGTCATCATGGGCGTGCAGGGCAGTGGGAAGGGCACGCAGGCGAAAATGCTCGCGGACGATCTCGACCTCGTCCACATCAGCGTGGGTGACATATTCCGCTGGAACATGCAGAGCCATACCAAGCTGGGCGCTCAGGTCAGACGCATCGTCGCCAGCGGCCACCTGGTTGGCGACGATCTCGTCGAGTCCGTCGTCCGCGACCGCCTCGCCAGCCACGACTGGAACTACGGCTTCGTCATCGACGGCTTCCCGCGCAACGCCCGGCAGGCCGAGTTCTTCCTGGAGAGCTACGACATCGACGGCGTGATCTACCTGGACCTCCCCGACGAGGAGGTCTACCGCAGGGTGCTCGCCAGACGGCTGTGTTCACGCTGCGGACTGGACTACAACCTCATCGCCAGTCGCCCCCAGGTCGCCGACACCTGTGACGTCTGCGGCGGTCAGCTGCTGACCCGATCGGATGACAACCCCGAGGCCCTCGGGGTCCGCCTCCGCGAATATCACGAGAAGACCCGACCGGTGATGGAAATCTTCCAGCGCAAGGAATACGTGGCGGTCGTCGACGCCCGACATAAGGCCGTCGACGTGCAGGCCGAGATCCGCGAACACTTTGATCTACCCAAGATCGCATCATCGTAAGCGGCGGGCAGCCGGCGCCCGCGGTACGGACGCCGGCCGGCAATTCGTCAGAGAATAAGGCCTGCCGCGGTCGACAGATTGCGGAAAACCAACGTCCAGAACACGCTGCAGTCAAGCAGTCCGATCAACGGAACCTCCCTATGGCGAGTAACACGTTGCATCACGTACTGTATCTATTTCGATACACAGAGTAGCCACATGACTCGCGATTGGCAGTGACCGCGCTGGGTGTGTTGACGCTCGAACTCTGGGGCTACGGCCTCCGGGCGCGCGATCTGACGATCGTCGCGCGCCCTTTGGCCCTCTCGGACCCGGGGACGCCGTCGATCGTGATGGGCGGGATACGGTACGGCCTGCGTGCCGCGCCGGGATCGCGGCACCGCGAGAGGAGAAACGTCCGCGATGAGCGACGAGCAGCTCGTCCGACCCGCGCAGGTCAGCGGGTTCCCCGAGTGGCTGCCGGAGGTCCGGCTGGTTGAGCTGCGCTGGCTCGACGAGATCCGCCAGGGGTTCGAACGCTACGGCTTCTGTTCGGTCGAGACCCCGTCCGTCGAGGCCCTCGAGGTTCTGCTGGCCAAGGGCGAGACGTCACAGGAGGTCTACACACTGCGCCGGCTCCAGGCCGAGGCTGCCGACGACGGCGATGCCCGACTCGGCCTGCACTTCGACCTGACCGTGCCGTTCGCCCGGTACGTCGCCGCACACTTCAACGACCTGGTCTTCCCGCTCAAGCGCTACCAGATGCAACGGGTCTGGCGTGGCGAGCGTCCGCAGGAGGGCCGCTACCGCGAGTTCACCCAGTGCGACATCGACGTCATCAACGTCGACCACGTTCCGCTGCACTTCGACGCCGAGCTCCCCCGGATCATCCACGAGATCCTGACCGGCCTGAACATCCCCGCCTGGTCGATCAATATCAACAATCGGAAGGTGCTGCAGGGCTTCTACAGCGGCCTGGGCATCGACGACCCGCTCGGCGTCATCCGGATCGCGGACAAGATTGACAAAGTGGGTGCGGCCGGGGTCGAGAAGCTGCTCGCCACGCGGACCGCGCTGACACCCGCACAGATCAAATCCTGTCTGGATCTCGCCCACATCCGTGGCGTCGACGCGGGAGTGACCGCGGACATCCGTCGCCTCGGCGTCACCTCCGACCTGCTCACCGAGGGTCTGGACGAACTCTCGTTCGTCCTGGACGAACTGTCGGACCTGCCTGCCGGCAGCGTCGTGGCGGACCTGTCCATCGCCCGCGGCCTGGACTACTACACCGGCACCGTCTACGAGGGAAAGTTCCTCGACTGGCCCGACTACGGCAGCATCTGCTCGGGTGGCCGCTACGCAGATCTCGCCGGGTCGTTCATTCGCCGGCACCTGCCCGGCATCGGGATGTCGATCGGGCTCACCCGCATCTTCGCCAAACTTGTGGCCGAGGGCCGCCTGA
>NZ_CAUVXL010000004.1:13760-34078 GCF_963555915.1 Protofrankia sp. Cas4 | reverse complement strand
CACCGGCCCCAGCTGCCCCAGCGACATCCTCGTCGTCATCCCGAGTGATGCCCGCCGCGCGCAGGCGCAGGCCACCGCCGCGGCGCTGCGCAGCCGCGGCTACAACGTCGAGGTCTACCACCAGGCCGACAAGCTGGGGAAGCAGATCCGCTACGCCTCCCGCAAGGGGGTCCCGTTCGTCTGGTTCCCGCCGTTCGAGGACGGCAAGCCGCACGAGGTCAAGGACATGGCCGGCGGCGAGCAGGTCACCGCCGATCCGGCCACCTGGCGCCGCCCCTGACCCGGCTAGGCGGCGCCAGATGGACGACATCAGGTGGACACGGTGAACGCCCGGATCTCCGCCTTGAGCAGTTCGAGTTCGTCGACGAGCACGGTGTCCCAGGTGTCCGGCAGCCCGCGGCCGTTCACCGTCACATGCCGGCTGAGCCCCGCGCGCAGACCCCGCAGGCAGTCACACAGCTCCTCCGCGGACGGCGGTTCGGGAACCGTCCCCGTACGGTCGGCTCTTTCCCGTCCGTGCGCGACCGGACTGTCGTTGCGGTACCCGGCGAGCTGGGTGGCCTGCGGGATACACCGGGGACTCTTTCTGTCACACAACGTATACCAGCCGTCATCGCCGTACTTTCCCAACGTCCCTTCGCACAGGGCGGCGGCCCGTACCGCACAGCCCCATGGATCATTCTTCGCGATCGTCTGGACGAGTCGCAGCCGGGCGCGCAACAGAAGAAGTGGGGAATTCTCCTGATCGGACATGCCGATCGACATGAGCCATTCCGGATCGATGCCGGCAGCCGCCCCGGCCGTCGGCTCCTTCCTCCCCCGGACGCCATCACGGAGGGCCGGGACGAGCGAAAGCCTTCTCACCCTGACAGCAAGTGGCCGCAGCGACCGCGCCCACCCCTGATCGAGCGCTGCCGCCGCGGCGCTGACGTCCAGACAGTCAAGCGCGGACAGGGCGACCCCGGCCAATTCAGCTTCCCCTGCAACCCGGTTGAGCACGGCGTCCCGGTCGACCTCCACGATCGGCTCGTTCGATCCCGCCGCAGCCTGACGGATTTCCACAAGCTGGGTCGGACAGGCCGCCGACAGGCCCCACTCCATGCCCGTGAGCAGGAGCCCAAGCCCCTGGGGCTTCGGGCCGGGACCCGTGACCACCCAGATCTTCCCGATAATGTCGAGCTCGCGATCATCGACGGTGAGAGCGTCCCACACGTCACACCGAATGGCTTCAAGATCACTAAAGTCAATCCCGCATGTCAGCAGGACCCGGCAGTCGACGCTCTGGGCACATGCCTTCTCCTCCCACAGCCGGCCAATCCGTTCGGTCTCCGCGGAAACGATGATCCGGATCATCGGGACGATGTCATACCGACGTGCCTGCCTGATGAGATCGTCCAGACCGGACTTCTGTGAGTCTTCGCCCCTGCCCTTTCCCAAGGCGATGAGAATCAGAACACGCCGGTCACCGAGATAGGGCCACCTCGGGTAGCCGATCTCCACGATCTCCTCGTCATGGCGGGGCAGATACTTCTGCGTCTCCAGGAAACGACCGATGATCCGCGGGTCCTCCGGATCATCCCGGTTTCCGTGCGCCAGATCCTTGGCGGCCTTCTCCGCCGCGGGAAGTCGCGGATGAAGCAGGAAGTCGAGCGCGGACGTCGACAGGCCTTTTGCCGTGCGCGCGGCCCGCAGAGTCTCGATCTCCTTACGTTCCAGCGTCTCCTGCCTGTTCCGAGTCGCCCGATCGGGAAAGCGACGCCTGATCACGTCGTCGAGCTTCCCATCCAGGTCGGTACCGGGACCGCCCGTCCTGTCCCGGTCTGCGAGGCCACGGGTGCGGGTCTTCAGCCAGGCTCGGAAGAGAAAACCGTCGACCGCTTCGTAGCGGCCGATCCGTTCGAGTAGCACCCGGGCCAGATCCCCTTCGAGCATACCTGTGGCTGTGCCATCCTCCCCGTCGCGGTCGGTGGTCTCGGCCGCGAGAATCTGCCGATCCAGCCGGCTCCGCCACAGTTTATCGTTATCGGGATCGCCTTTGATCATAGGTGAATAGAACCGGTTCCGGATGAGCCAGCGTTGCGCGTTCTCCTTGTCGGCGGGAAGTTCCTCTCGGAGCGTGATCCGCCTACCGGTCGTGCCGGTCAGGAGCACCAGCCGCGGCGCCACACCCGCTTCGAGCGCACCTGCCACCAGCCCGATCCCCGCATTGGTTGCGCCGCTGGTGAACTGGATGTCCACCTGAGGCAGGGTCCTACCCGCATATATGCTTATCAACCAGTCACGGATGGCCGCGCGGACCTTGGAGCTGTGAGGGGCGCTGACCTCCAGCAGCTCAACGGCACCTGGATCGAAGCGGACGCCGTACAGGCCCTCGCTTTCCAGCCGCGCTTTCATCGCCATGCCGACGGGACGGGTGAAGTCCTCGTCGGGCGCCATACCGGCCTGTTTCCTGGTCACGACGAGAACAACGCGGTCGTACCGTGGGGCACCGTCCGCGAACACCGCCATCAGAGGCGCCGGACGCTTCGGGTCGGCGCTCGTCGTCAGCAGCCGGGTGGCCTGCGCCGGGTCGGCCGCGGCGAGCTCGGCGCATTTCTCCGCGAACGGTCGGCCAGAGCGCGTGCCGAGATCAGCGGCACCGACCATGTGGACGAGGACATGACGGGTATCGGCGGGTTGCTGGTCGGTGATGGCCATCGCGTTACACCTTCCGTGGGCGGTGGTCGATCCTCCACGGGTTCCTGACGGACGACCCGCGGACCCCCACGCCGCATACGTCCGCTCCCCCCGACGAGCAAGGATGACGCAGTGAACATTCACCGCTGTGGCGGGGGGTGGCGCCGTGCGGCCGGCGCCGTCCGTCAGCGGTGAAGTTGGCGGCCGTCAGGGGGACGGCGCCTGATCAGAAGGCGGCAGGCGATGAGCAGCGGCACCACCCGTGAGAACGCCAGTGGGATGACCGATGGGACGGCCGGTCCGCGCGGCGGACACGCCGTGACGATCAGCGGACTGCGGGTGGTTGTGAGCCCGGGGCGGGTCGTGAGCCTGGCGGATCTGCCCCGCTACAGCATCGCGCTGGACGGGCTGGTGCAGGGTCCGCAGCTCGATCTCGACGGACGCCGGCTGAGCTTCGACCACCATGGCAACTGCGTGCGGCTGGTGACCTCGGCGACCTGCCGGCAGGTGCTGGACGCGCTGCTGCTCGGGCTCGACCCCAGCTCCTACACCGTCTACGTCAACGACATCGACGCCGACACCGCCCTCGCCGTCGCGCTGCTGGCCCATCCCGAATGGGTCGCGCCCGGCTCCGCGCACGCGCCACGGACCCGGGCACTGGTGGAGAGCGTCGGCAGCCGGGACGCCCACGGCCCCGCCTACCCGGTGGCGGATCCCGCTCTGCTCGCCGAGTTCGCCGCCGCCGTCCCGCTACCGCGCCGCCATGCCCCGGTAGGCGACCCCGCCGGGGCGCTCGCCGGCTGCGTCACAGCCATCACCAGGCTGATCACCCGCGTGCCCGGAGAGAACCCGCAGCGTGCCGTGCCGACCCGCGCCGTGCCGACCCGAGGGGAGCCGACCCGAGGGGAGCCGACCCGAGGGGAGCCGACCCGAGGGGAGCCGACCTTCACCGTCACCCACAGCGGTACCGGCTGGGTGATGGCCACGAGCGCCGGCGACGGATTCGACCCGGTCTACACCGCCGGGCACACCCGCGCGGTGCTCTGGCGGCGGCTACCGGACTCCTCGATCGCCTACACGGTCGGACGGCGCAGCGACCTCGTCGACCGTTTCCCGGTCGGTCCGCCGAGTGATCCCGGGACGATCCTCGCCGCCCTGGCCGCCCGCGAACCCGGCTGGGGCGGCGGCAGCTCGGTGGGCGGCGCCCCCCGCCATCCTGACGGTTCGCGCAGCGCGCTCACCCCGGACGAGGTCTTCGCGGTCGTCGAGGCCGTCGTCCGTCAGGGGTGGGTGTGAGCACGAACCACTGACCTGGTTAGCGTTCACGTCCTGCTTCGGGGGAACAGAAAGGATATCGGATGGGCGTTACCTGCCACGTCGTCCTCATCGAGACGTCGGGAAACCAGGGATTCATCTTCGACACCACCAAACGGCGGGAAAACGTCGGCGCGTCCGAGCTCATCGACGGACTCCGCCAGTGGGTGGACGACGCGCTGGCTGTGGAGTTCACCGACTTCGACAGCGCGACCTGGCGAATCAGCGACGGCCGACCGGCGCAGCTGCTGGTGAACGCGGCCGGCAGTGCCAAGATCGTCGTCCGCGACCGGGAGCAGGGGACAGCCCTGGTGAGCCTGGTCACCGCACGGGCACTGCGGGCGGCCCCGGGTCTGGACGTCTGCGGTGTCGTCGGAGAGTGCTTCGACTGGGACGCCGTCCACGAAGAAGAGGGGCAACGGCCCATCAGCATGCTGGCCAGGCGGTGCCGCGAGGCACACCACCTGCTGCCCCTGGTCAAGAGCGGCCGTGCCGGCCCGATGAGCCGGTTCCTGCGCATTCCGATCGTGGACGAGTGCGCTGCCAGCGGTCTACCCGCCTACGACGTGGTGGTCGACGGTGATGGTCCGCGATCACGCCAGCCCCGGTCGCGTCCCAGCCGAGCCAAGCGCGCCGCTCAGGATGCCGGCTTCACCCGGCTCGCGCGTTACGCCGGAATCTCCAACAAGGCGCTGGAGGCGGTTGCCGACCATCTGGAGGACGTCCCTGACTGGGTCGCCGTCATTCACGCGGACGGCAACAGCCTCGGCCAGCTGATCACAGATCTCGGCAACAGACCCGAAAGTGCGTCGGCTGACGGCCAGCCGGCGCAGGGTTCAGCCGCCGGCGACGCTGACCGGAAGACGCCCAGCGACCGCTACGCCGATGCCCTCGGCCCGTTCTCGGCGGCGGTCCAGGAATGCACCGTCGCCGCGTTCACAAAGGCGCTCGAGCACTGCGAACGGGTTCTCCCCCCAGGGCATGACGTGGCCGGCGCCATGCCCGTCCTGCCGCTTGTACTCGGTGGCGACGACCTCACGGTGATCTGCGCCGGCTCCATTTCGCTGGCCTTCACCGAGGCGTATCTCACCGCCTTCGAGGAGGTGACCCGTGCACATGCACTTCTGGGCGGCGGGCTCACCGGTGGCGGGCTCACCGCGTGCGCCGGGGTGGCCGTCGTCAAGCCGCACTTCCCGTTCTCCGCCGCCTACGACCTGGCCGAGGAGCTGACCAAGGAGGCGAAGAAGACCGTCAAGCGCTACGCACCGCGATCCTCGGGCCAGGCACGGCCACGGGCGTCCGCGTTCTCGTTCCACGTCCAATATGACAGCGGGGGCAGCGACCCGGAGCATCTACGGGAACGCATGCAGGTCCCGCCCGGCGCCGCCGACCTCGCCGCCGAGCCTGACCGCAAAAAGCGACGGAAACTGCGTGCCCTGCTGTACGCGCAGCCCTACGTCGTCACCCGTGACATGCGTGAACCGTGGACGCAGGGCCGTCACTGGGACGATCTCGTCCGGCGGGCCGCGGCGCTGATCGACACCGTCGACGAACTCGACGGCGGTGTCGACGGCGCGCAGGAGTCCGGGGAACGAAAGCTGCCGACCAGCCAGATACACGACCTGCGGGAGACGTTGTTCGCCGGGCGGGATGCCGCCGACGGCCGGTTCCGCCAGCTCCTGCGCCATTACCAGGACCGGGGGCTCACGCTGTTCGCCGCACCCGACACCCCGCCCGACACCCCGCCCGACACCCCGGACGGCGAAACCACGAATCCCGACACGGCATCGCTGTTCTGGCGGATCAGCGCCGACGAGCCGCCCGTCACCGGACTGCTCGACGCGATGAACGCGGTCCAGCTCATGGGCGATCCAGCAGCAACGGGAGCACGTGCAACGGGAGCATCGGTATGACGACCACGACGCGGACCCGCAAGGCCCCGGTGGACGGCCTTGCCCTGACGCTGACCCTGCACCTGGACAGCGACTGGCACTGTGGCACCGGCCTTGGTGTCCCCGGCGGAGTCGACAAAGTGATCAATACCGACCACGACGGCCTGCCGTTCGTGCCCGGCAAGACCCTCACCGGGGTCTGGCGGGACGCCTGTGAGCTGGTCGCCGCCGCGCTCGACGGCTCGACCGACCCAGCCGGCGCAGCAGCCGGCGGATGGCATGCCTGGGTCGACGTCCTCTTCGGCAGCCAGCCGGTCCTGAGCGGCGCCGACCAGCCCACCCGGGACGCGCCGCGCCCGGCGGCGGTGTCGGTGCGCCCGGCACGCTATCCGGACGCGCTCGCCGCCGCGCTCCGGCCGACCGCGCGGCGCCGGCTGCGCGACGCGACCACCTTCGTCCGACCCGGAGTGAAGATCGATCCACGCACTGGACGGGCCGCGGACGCGTTCCTCCGCTTCGAGCAGATGGCACGCTCCGGAGTACAGCTCACCGCGACCGCGACACTGGCCGGCTGGTCGGGTACAGGTACGGGTACGGGGTTTGATGACGACGGCCGCCGGGCCGCCGCGACGGTGCTGCTGCTCGGTGCGCGCCTGGTCGAGTCCATCGGCGGTAAGCGTCGGCGGGGCGCCGGCCGCTGCCGCCTGGAGGTGACCGAGGCAGCCGCCCCCGACCCGGGCGACTCGCCGCTACCGACACTCGACAGCCTGGTCAGCTGGTTGCGGGCCCGCAACGGCGCCGCCCCATCCATTCCGCCGGCCCTCGCGGAAGCGGCGACCGCGGCTGACCCCGAGCGTCCTGGCGAGACCGGCTGGGAGATCATCGACCTGCGGTTGCACCTCGACACACCGCTGGTCGTCCAGGACCGCACCGTCGGCAACGCCGTCCGATCCCTGACCTTCGTGCCGGGCTCGCTCCTGCTGCCCGCCATCCTGCGGCGGCTGGGCGAACTGCCGGGCTGGGATCCGGCCGGACTCGCCCGTGCCGGCACTCTCCTTGTCACGAACGCGACCATCGAGGTGGACGGTGCGGCGGGCCGGCCGCTGCCGCGGACCTGGTTCCACCCGAAGGAGGACACCGACGCGGCTGTGAACCGGCTGGTCGACGATCCGCGGGAACCCGGCGCCGCGGCCAAGCCCTACAAGGACAGTTACGTCGGCGCGACACCCGCGACACCCGCGATACCCGCGACGGACGACGCGGCCCCGGCCACGGTGGCCGTCCGCCGGCCGGAACGGACGATCCACACGCACAACGTCATCGACGATGCCCGGCAGCGACCCACCTCCGCGCTGGTCGGCCTCTACACCTACCAGGCGCTTGCGGCCGGGTCCGTACTTCGGGCGCAGGTCCGGGTACGCGCCGGGCTGCTACCTCGGGGCGCGGACACGGCGCTGGCGGGTGCCTGGGCGCTCGGCCGGTCGGCAAAGGACGACTACGGGCAGGTCAGCGTGACCGTCGACGGTCCGCCGAAACAGCTACCGGCGTCATCAGGGGTGCGGGCCGGGACGGACGACAAACCGACGATCACCGTATGGCTACTGTCGGACGTCCTGATCCGCGACGACCGGTTGCGCCCGTCGACCGACCCCGTTGTGTTCGCGGAGCAACTCGGTGCTGCCCTGGACGTGCAGCTCACCCCCGCGATCGGGAGCTCGGACGATTCGGACGGCCTGCTGCGGTGGGTGACGGCGACCCGGCGGGCCGAGTCGTGGCAGCGCTCGTGGTGCCGCCCGCGCCCGACCCTGCTGGGGCTTGCCGCGGGCAGCGTCCTGACCTTCATCGCCGACCGCCATCCGACCCCGGAGAAGCTGGCCGCCGTACAGGCCGCTGGGATCGGTGAACGCACCGCCGAAGGGTTCGGCCAGATCGCCGTCGACGACCCGCTGCTGGTGATGCGGCCCGGCCGCCTTGACGATGGCACAGGGCGAGCCGACGACCCCGATGCCAGGTCCACGATGCCCTTCGTCCCGCCGAGGGAGAAGGTCGCCTACGCGATGGCGCAGGTCATCGAGCGGGAGGCGTGGCGGGCGCACATCCAGCGGGAGGCGACCGCCATTGCCGCCACCAGTGATGGGCGCAGCAAGATCCTCGGTCTCGCGACCAACGGCAAGGACGGCGGGGTGAATCCGACCCAGCTCGGCGGGCTGCGCGACGTCCTGACCCGGTTGGAAGAAGACGACGAGATCGCCTACTGGCTGAACCGGCTGTCGGCCGACCGCTGGCCCCCAGATGTCCGTAAGCAGATCGACAAGCTGCTGACGGACCGGTCCACGGTGTGGTCGCATCTGCGTCTCGGCCCGGAACGCAACGCGAGCGTGGCGGCCGACCTGATTCTCACCGACGGTGGAGCCGACCGGTTGCGCGCCAACACCGAGCTGTGGGCCGAAGCCGTCCGCACGCTGGTCACGAACTGCCTGACCGCACACCGCCGGGCGCTGACCAACCATGCCGAGACCACTGCCGAGACCGCTGGGGACGTGACGAGATGAGCCTGCCAAGCGTGGACACACCAGTTCGGGTCGGAGCGGCACGGGCCGGGCGGCCGATGGTGCGGCGCCTGCGGGTGCGCGGCTGGCTGCGGCTGGAGACCCCGCTGCATGTCGGCGGCCTCGGCGGCGACCCGTCGGTCGACCTGGCACTGGCGGTCGACGGACAGTCCCGTCTGTACGTGCCGGGCACGAGCCTCGCGGGAGCGCTGCGTGCCTTCGCCGCACGGTCGGTCACCGACGAGGATGTCCTCGACGGAATCTGGGGCAGTGTCCCGCAGAACTCCTCCGACGCCGGGTCGGCGAGCCGGATCATCATCCATGACAGCCTGGTCACCGCCGACACCGAGCCGGGTACGCCGTTGCCGCGGTCGCGGGTCGAGGCCCGCTCCGGCATCGGCATCGACCGGGTATCGGGAACCGTCGCACACGGGTTCCTCTACGGCCGGGCGGTGATCCCCTGCGGCACCTACCTGCGCCTTGAGATCGACCTGGAATCCCCGGTGAAGGAGCGATCAGCCGACCCGGCGACGGCCATGCTCGGCACGCTGCTGCTGGCGCTGGCGGGCCGCGGTATCCGGCTCGGCGCGGCCCGGACCCGCGGTCTCGGGTCGGTCGTCCTGGCCGGAAAACCAGAGATCGTCGAACAGCGGTTCGACAGCCTGGACGGGATTCTCGACGCGCTCGGACTGGTGACGGCACCCGCGACCATCCCGCTCACCCCGAAGAGCCTCGGGGGCACCGACCCGGACGCCGATCTGCTCAGGGTGGAGATCACCTGGCATCCGGCCTCGCCGGTGATGGTACGCAGCGGGGTGGACGGGTTCGCGATCGCCGCACTTCCCCTGGTCAGCGGGGTCGAGGGTAGCGATCAGTTCGCGCTCGTCCTACCCGGAAGTTCGATCAAGGGTGCGCTGCGATCGCACGCGGAGAGCATTGAGCGGACCGCCCGCGGCGTCGACGCCCCCCATCCGCTCACGGTGGCGGCGGGGCCGGCACGGTCGGAGCGGTTCCGGGCACAACTCGACCAGCTCGCCGCCGTCAACGCCCTGTTCGGCTCCGCGGGCAAGCCGAATAAGCCGAATAAGCCGGATAAGCCGGATAAGCCGGATAAGCCGGATACCGATGACAGCGCGCCGCGCTGGGGAGTCGGAGCGCTCGGTGCCGACGACTGCTACTCGACTCGGCCGATCTCCGGCAAGCTATGGCGCGCGCTGAACGGTGCCCACGTCGAAGGCACGACGGAGGCGCCGGAAAAAAAGCGCGCCGGACTGCAGGAGAAGACCCGGGAACGGCTCAAACGGCTCGGGATGGATGAGGCCGAGCACGTCGCGATCGAC
The DNA here is from genome assembly GCF_963555915.1 of Protofrankia sp. Cas4. Taxonomy (NCBI): domain Bacteria; kingdom Bacillati; phylum Actinomycetota; class Actinomycetes; order Frankiales; family Frankiaceae; genus Protofrankia; species Protofrankia sp. Cas4. Next base: position 24,307 of record NZ_CAUVXL010000004.1, on the reverse strand, counting down.
AGGTGGACGGGGGGCGCCGCCCCCAAACGGCTCTTCAGCACGCTGGAACCGCATCACGTCGAGTGGCAGCCACTGAAACTGACCGTTGACCTGCGACGACTGCGCCAGTTCGACCAGGACGGCCTGGACAAACCCGCTCTCGCGCTGCTGCTGCTCGTCCTTCGGGACCTCAGCGCCGGGCGGGTGCGACTCGGGCACGGCGTCAACCGCGGCCACGGCGACATCACCGTGGAATCAATCAAAATCAACGGCTTTCCGGCGTCCACGAAAACCTACAAGGATCTTGACGAGCTGCTCGCGGAACCCGCCGTCGCCGAATGCGCCCAGAGCTGGCGAGACTACCTCGATCACAACCAGCTCGATCACGACCAGGTCAATCACGACCAGCTCGACCGCAACCAGGCGGACGGGAGCCGAGCATGACCGCCGACACGAGCACGACCCTCTACTCCGCCACGTCCGAGAAAGTCACGCTGGCGGACGCGATCCGCCTTACCGGCTTGGGTGCCGATCTCGGTGACGCGGTGGCGCTGCTGGCGAGTCCGAAGCGGTACACCGTGGCCCGGCTGTCCGGCGGCCGGCTCACCGGCTCCGAGAAGACGGTCGATCTTCCCGCCGCCGGGTCCGCGGCCGTGTTCGAAGCGCGGATCTTCAACCGGGACGCCGAGCTGCGCTGGCTGCACACGGGCAACGGCGTCGGCACCGCGGTCATCCTGGCGGAGTCCCCCGACCCGTGTGCCCGGCTCGCCGAGGCCCTCCCTCGGCTGGACGCCGTCGAGACGATCGAGAACAAGTACCTGCTGTGGGGTCGGCCGCTGCCAGCGGGCGACGATGCCGATGCCGATGCCGGTGGCAGCGGGCCGCGGTGGGTCCGGCTGGCCGAGGCCCGGATCGGCCAGCTCGACGTGCCGCTGCCGCGGGCGCCCCGCCGCGACGAGTGCGCCTACCTGCGGACCGTCGAGTACGTGACCATCGAGACTGAGCACGGCAACGCCGGTGTCGCCGAGGAGCGCCTGGTCGAGCTGTTCGTCGCGGTGCCCAGGCAGTCCGACGCCACCACCAACGCCGGCACCGCCGGCACCCAGTCCCGACCGCATGCGGAGGCGAGCAGATGAGCAGCCGTTTCGGCACGATCACATGGAAGACAACCGCGGACGGCGTCCGCAAGCTCGTCATCAACGAGGACGGCGAGGGAGAGCGGCGCTTCGAACGCCGCTTCCTGGACGAGACGTTGGCCGGGCTGAGCGACGGCGACCTCGCCGGCCGGTCCGTCGAGTTCGACTGGTCCGGCGGGCGGGCCAAGCGGGTCCGCGACAAGGGCACCGCCGCTACGCCGGTGACCCCGCCCCCGAGCGCCCCGACAAGCACCCCGCCGACGGCTCCGCGTTCCGCCCAACCGCCGGAGCGACCCACGTCCCGCCAGCCGCCGCGGCACATGGCACCGGCGCGGTCCGCCCGACAGGCGACCACCGCCGAGCGCCAGTCGGCTCCGCCGTACCGCGCTCCGGATCCGCTGAACGCGTTCATCAACCCGTACGGGTTCGTCCCGGCACCGCAGCGCGACCCGTCGCACGAGATGCTCGGCGACGTGGGCGACGACCCGACGGATCGCGGACGCCTGGCCGGCCACGATCGGCTCCGGGCGAACCGCTGGTCGGGCACGATCGGTGTCACGCTCACGGTCGCCACGCCCCTGCTGGCCCTGGACACCTCCCGGGTCAAGCGCGAGGCAGACAGTGAACACGCAACCTACGACGTGCTCGAACGGATGGTGGCCACCCCGGACGGCCGCCACGAACGCCGCCCCCACCTGCCGGCGACATCGGTGAAGGGCATGCTGCGCAGCGCCTACGAGGCGGTGACGAACTCCCGGTTCGGCGTGTTCACCGGCCACGACTCCCGGCTGGGCTACCGGATGGCGGCCCGCGACGGGCTCGTCTCCATCCCGGCGCGGGTGGTCGGCGACGGCGTCGACGGCAAGATCGAGCTGCTGCCCGGGACGACACCCGCGGGCCACCAGGGCCGGCACGGTTCGCCCATGCATGCGGCCTGGCTGCCGGCCTACTGGACACCGGAGGGGTCGAAACACGTCCGCTCCGACCAGAGCGATTTCAACATCGTGATGCCGGACGGCGCACGGCCGGAGCATGGCGCGGCGGTGCGAGCGCGCATCCAGCTCGTCCAGCATCACCGGTGGGACCGCCGGTCGGCCACGCATACACCTGACTTCCAGCTGTGGTGGGTACGTTCGCTTGCCGAACCCGGCCAGGAACCACCTCAGGCGCCGCTGCGGACGTCCCGCCAGAACGGGGCGTCATGGTATGAGCCGATCGGCCCGGAGAAGGTCGTCGACGGCTGGGTATGCGTGACGAACCGGAACATCGACCGCAAACACGACGAACGGGTCTTCTTCTACGACTCCAACGACGACCTGCGGGAGACATTTGAACTGCATGAAGGTTTGCGGCGTATCTGGCATGACATCATCCACGGCTATAAGAACGCGCACCGCGATGGTGAGCTGAAAAAACCTGACCCCAAAGATCCGGAGAAAATCCTCTCAAGTCGTCACCTGATCCCGCCGGCCGACGTGGAACCGGATAAACTTACCGACGGCGATCTCCTATATGTCCGGCTGGATGCCCGCGGTGAGATCGACAGCCTGTATCCGGTGACGATCGCGCGAGAGTTGTTCAGCGCCGCGCCGATCAACCTGCTGGATGGTTCACTGCGACCCGCGGACTCGATCAGCGAGCTGTCCCCGGCGGATCGAGTCTTTGGCTGGGTCCGTACCGAGGAGCGCGGCGCCGGCGACCGAAACAGCAGCGAAAGGGGTGACCCCGCCGGCGCCTGGCGGGGCAGTCTGCGGATCGGACCGGTCCGCTGCGACCAGTCGTGGAATTCGGCCGTGGAACGCTTCGAGGGCCGTGGATTGCCGCTGGCGATCCTCGGTCAGCCCAAGCCCGGCCAGGGCCGCTTCTACCTGGGCGCCAAAGCGGCAGGCCAGCCCGTGCCACTGCGGACCGGGCTGCCCAAGGTGGGCTGGTTCGACTCCGCCGCGCAGATGCTGCGCGGGCGCAAGGTCTACCCGCATCACGCCGGCCTACCCGAGGGTTACTGGAAGAACCCGACGACCGATCGCACCCAGAAACTGGACGGCGGACGTTACCAGGAATACCGCCGGCCACGGAAATCAACCGTGCCTCCGGACTCTCGCGCAAACCCGCTGAACCGCGAAGGAACCGCCTTCGCCACGCAGCACTCGGGCGGGGTGAACGACGAGAACCGCGACGATCAGAACCGGTCCGTGAACGGCTGGGTCCGGCCCGGTACCACGTTCACGTTCACCGTCGACGTCCGCAATCTGGCCGACGTCGAGCTGGGCGCGCTGCTGTGGCTGCTCGACCTCGGCAAAAACGGCGGCGACGACAGCGGGACCAGTGGAAGCCGTGGGGAAGCGGCCCGGTTCCACCGGCTGGGCTTCGGCAAGCCGCTCGGTTTCGGCAGCGTCCGGCTCACCGTCGACCCTGCCCGGACAGACCTTCGTACCGGCGAGTCGTGGGCGCAGTACTACCGGTCACTCGGGCCGGAAAAACGCCCGGACGACGGCTATCCGGCCGCTGCGCGGGCCAGCGTCGACGCCTTCACGAAAGCGGTCTCCCCCGGGAACCAGTTCGAGAGGGTCCCGCACATCAGGGCATTTCTCGCCGCGGCAACGGGTGATGCCTCGGTGCCCGTACACTATCCGCGGGTGCGGCCGAACGGCCTGCGGGTCGACGTCCCGGTGCCGCCCGACCCCCGGGGCCGCTCGTTCGAGTGGTTCGTCCAGAACGAGCAGCAGCAGGGTGGCCGCGTCCGCGACAACCGCGGCGTCAGCCTGCCCGACCTCGGCGCCGGCCACCTGCCCATCCACCCCGAAAAGGACCGGTAGCCCGATCTTCATCCGCGGGCAATCCGGCGACCCGGCGACCCGGTTCGCCCAGCAGCCTGCCATGAGTGGAAGGTTCACGTCATCCAATGTGAATAAAACGGACATCAGATGTACGTCAACCTTCCACTCGTCCCAGCAAGGCGTGCGCATGGGCGGGACGGATGTGATCATGGTGTCATGGACGTAGCCCGGAGGGAGGGATGCCGGATGGCGACAAGCGCGAGTCTGTTGGCGGCGCTGGCCGGCATCCCGGCGGCATCCCGGCACCTGCGGGGCAGTTTCGGGCCTGTCACGCTGCGCCTGGCCGGGGCGCGGGCGGTCCTGGAGCTCGACGACGGCGGCGCCCCCCCACTGCGGTTGACCTGGACCGATGGTCCCGACCACACGGTCGGCGCCCAGATCGCAGCCCTGTTGCGCACCCAAGGAACGGCCGTGTTCGAACGGCTCGACCTACTGCGGATAGCCAGCCGCAGAAAGATCACCGACCCGCCGCCGGCCCCGGGGACGTCGGACGCGCCCCGATCGGTCCAGACCACGACGGTGGACGACGGGATCCGCATCGAGATCGCGCCCCAGACAGGCTCGCCTACGGGCCATGACCGACCTCGCGCAGCAGAGCCCAACACGCGACATGTGGTGCTGTCCGCGACACAGGCCGGTAACCTCGCGGATCTGCTGGAGGCATGGGCCGCGCTGCCCGCGTAGCGGCTGCCCGCGTGACGGTTTCCCGCATGACGGTTTCCCGCATGACGGTTTCCCGCATGACGGTTTCCCGCATGACGGTCGCCGGCATCACGCGGGCAGCCCGTCGAGGTCGTGCAGCAGGACGTCGACCCATTCGACGCCGGCCCCGGCGACAAGGCGCGCGAGGCGGTCGACCTCACCGCCGGCACGTTCCTCGTCGAGGCGCAGCAGCCGCCGGGCAAGCGCCCCAACGTCGACTTTCCCGCCATGGGCGATGTCGGCGATTGCTTGCAGCAACCTTTTCATCACCAGGTTGACCTCGAGCTCGACGAGAATTGCGTTCCGCGGAACACTCGCATCCGCCGCTGCGACGCAGATGTCCTCCGGGGAGGGAACCTGGTTACCGGTGATTCCGTCCGGCGCGGTCTCCGCGAGCGGCACCGCCACGGCCCGTTCGTGGAAATCACGATTGCACCGGCGCAGTAACGCCAGGGAGCCCTCGAGCCGCTCGCTAACCTCACGCGCGGTGAGCCCGAACTTCAGTTCCATGGAGGGCAGGGAGTACGGGTCGGTGATCTCATCGCGAATTCCGAGCAGAAACTCGATGAGAATGTCCCGGTCGACCGGATCGACGCGCAGCGGTGCCGCCCATGCCGCCGTGGAGATCGCCACCTCCGGACGGGTCGGTAGACCGCGCTCGTCGGCCGACTCCCGCCGCACCGTCGGCACGATCCGCCCAGACGTCGGGTAGTTGACGAGCTGCGCCCATGCCTTGCGCAGCCAGTCCAGCTCAGCGGGGGTCTCCTCGCGGGGCGTGAAGTCCCGCAGCATGGCACCGAAGATGGAAGCGTCCTCCAGCTCGGCCTCCGGCGCGACGATGTGGTCACGGACGATCCGCCATTCGTGGATCTCCTCGCCCGCGTTAGAACCCGCGCCAATCGTCGGCACGCTGCCGGCGAGTGCCTGGCGCAACACCCGAAAACCGTTCATCAGCCGATCCGTCCACAGATTCATGCAACGCTCGCACAACGACTCGGTGAGGGTATCGGTGACGTTGAACAGCGGCGGGCGCTCGGGCCGGCAGGCGCAGGTGCCGGGCTTGGCACGACGGACGCCATAGACGACACGCGCCCACAACGCCGGGCCGACAAGCTCCGCAAAGGCCAGAAACGCGATGTCGTCGTTCTCGCCCGCGATGTCGGCGATGGTCAGCGGAAGCATCGGTCCTCCTGTGAAGGGCATGCCGAACCCCGGGTGGGGCGGCAACATGACGACGCCGTATAGACGTCACAGCACCCAGCACTTCTGAGCGCTTCACAGGGGACCGAGATCGCGATGATCCTGGTCGGCCCGCCCTTCGGGCTCCCAGTTTCGATCTTCACCTATCCCCCTGTGATCCTCACGGTGGAGAACAGGTCAGAATAGGGGACGCCGCGGCAAAGCCAGCATGGGGGTACCCGAGCCCACTCCCACAGGCCGCTACCGTACGTATCGGTAACCTTTTCAGGCCGGGACCGCCAGTCGGTGGGGAGTGGCGGCAGCCCGCACGGCTGGCGGGGAGGGCGCACTCAGCAGGGTGAGCGGGGTGGGCTACGCTCCGGGAACACGTACGGGGGTTGGCATGCACGGGCTTCTTTGTCTATCAACCAATGGGGTCCCACCAGGCCCGCATCCAAAGGGCCGGTCGGTGAAGCTGACAGCTCCGGCCTAATCCGTGGCATGCCCGGCGCCTGTCGTTTTGCACTCCGTGCTGACGAACGACTCCCACTGATGGGCGAGCTGCGTAGCCTTTGCCAGTAGGGCGTTGCTATCTGTCCGCCATATGAGCGGACCCCGCAACGGCGTGTCCGTGTCGTCGCTCTGCGTCCGGCGCGTCGCGGTCGAGGAATTCTGACGCACCTATGTGACGCGGGCCGGCTGCCAGCTGGCCGTCTCCGGTAAGACCATGAGAGGTATCTGATGCGGGTGTTGACAGGTTGCGACCTTTCCAGGTCGGTCGGCGCTGCGGCCCTGCGACGGGTCCTGGCGCTGGTCGTGGGCTTGCTGCTGGCCTCGACCCTGGCCGGGACCGGTCGGTCGACTGTCACCGCACCCACACCCGCAGCTGGCCAAGCACCGGCAGCAGCACCGGCAGCAGCAGAGCCCGCGGGCGCGCACAGGTATCTGCGAGCGGTGGCGGTGGTCCCTGGCAGGTAAAAGGATCTGCGCGGCATCGACGAGGTCGCGCCCTCCCCGGGACACCAGGCGTCTGAAGGCCTGAACGCCGCACGCGGTAGGTCGCAAGCGCGGCTATAGCAGCCTTTTTCACCTACCTCGGACCGATTCGAGCCGAAGCGTTAGGTCATTTTGGTCGTTATGACGACGGAAATCACCTACTCCACGATCGAAGTCAGGCCGAGGGACGTCTCCGAAGCCCATGGCCTGAGCATGCCGGCCTCGGCGGGCATCCGTCCGTCAGTAGTCAAGGAGAATCCGCGTCAGCGCATGGGAGCCCGCGACGGCGGCCCTTCATGCCGACGGCCGGGCGACGGGTCCTACCGTGATGTCCGCCCACCAGCAGACAGGAGGCGGCTTGTGCCCGCTCGCATTATCGTGACCATCAGTCCGGCATCCGCGGGGGCGCTGCCGCCGCCGCATACGGGCCCGGCGGTGAACGCCGCCATCCTGGCCGCCGTCCGCGATGGGCTGTCACCCGAGGCCAGCGCATACCTTCACGAGGGTTCGCCATCCCGCCCGTTCGCCGTCACGCCGCTCCTCGACGAGCGCCAGCGAACCCCGGCCAGAACGTCCGAGCACGTCCGCTTCGAGGTCGGCGTGCTGCTCGACGCGATCGTCGGGTCGATGCTCGCCGCGCTGAGTGCCCCTGACAGGTGGCGTTTCGGTTCCACCGACTACGCCACGCAGTCGGTTGCTCTGGTCGAGGCCGAAACCTACGCGGATCTGCTCGCCGCCGCGCCACCGGCCACATCCTGGGCGTTCGGGCTGGTCACCCCGGTCAGCTTCGCAACGGGTCGCGGGGACGGCGCGCGGCGCCAGCGCGTCCTGCCCGATCCCGAACGGGTCTTCGGAACCCTCGCTGCACGGTGGCGGACCTGGGCGCCGGACACCCCGCTCCCCGCTGACCTCGACGACGCGATCGACGATCACCTTGAGCTCGTCGACATGCGCCTGGCCACAGCCGAGTACGTGGTCAAAATCGGGGCACCCAAGCGGCGCGGCTGCGTCGGGTTCGTCAGCTACACTCTCGCCGAACCCGCCGGGGTCCCAGCGGGGACGCGCAGCGCCATCGAAAGCCTTGCCCGCTTCGCCTGCTACGCGGGTATCGGCGACCGGACCGCCAGCGGCATGGGTTACACCGTCATCGACAGAGACGGCGCGCTGAGCAGCACTAAACATCGCTAAGCCGGCCGGACCGGCCCCTGCGGCGCCGGTGTCGCCGATTGGCTGCCATGCCCAAGCCCGCAGTCATCGACCCCTACCAGCGGTAGGCTCGGATCAAACCTCTCAGAGTAGTCGGGCGCACCGGGTTCGGGATGCTTGAAACTGTACTTATGGCCCGGAGCGAGCAGGCCGTCGTTCATTGCGTCACAGGCTTCGTCCCAGAACAGGAAATGAAGCGGGCCGATGTACGGGCCCTCCTCGCCGGCCCGCACCGACCCGGTCGCATAGAAGCGGAAGATCATGTCTCGGTGCACGGTGACCAGTGCCTCTTCCGACCCGCGACGGAGCGGATAGACATACACATGGTTCGTGTGGATCTCCAGCTCGTGAGAATCCCGACCGAGCGCGACCGTCACGGTGCCGTCGACCCGCACATCGGGAACCATCAACGTCACGCCCGGCGCGAAACGCGCAAAAAACGTGAGACCCCGACTGTGGTCCGACGGATCCGCGGCCAGCCACTGCTGGATGCCCTTCCGCTCGCGATCGTTGAGAAGCGCGAAGAGGGCATCCTCGTCACCGGCGTATACCCGGGGGTCCAGGTAGGCGACGGTCATGTATTCCTTGGTCTTCCGCAGGGCCGTGTCGACCTCGGCTGCGGTGAACCTCCCCGTGGCGGCGGCGGCAGGCAGCACGATGCCGTCCGCGCCGGTGGCGAAACGGGCGGCCGCGGTGCCCGAATACGGGTCGGCGGAAGCCTGCCGCACGCCAGGATCGCGCGTGGCGGAGGGCTGACCGGACGGCTGTCCGGTCGGCAGTGCGGTCGCCAACGCGGTCGGCTGGCCGTTGCCCGCCCGACGCAACGCCGGGAGGCCGAACACCACGCCCGCGCCGAGAGCCGCGACGCAGGCGAGCGCGAGTACACCGCGTAGGACGCGACGGACGACCGTCCGCCGACGCCGCCGGGCATGCTTACGCAGAACGTCCGTCCACGGGTCGTACTCATGAATGCTCACCGAGCGCCCTCACCCGGGCACGACGTCGACACCGGGCCAGTATGTCGTGAAAACGCCGTGCACGCTGGTTCAGGTCTCCGCACCGGCCGACGTCGCAGAGTCTCCGCCCCAGTGGGCGCATGGCCCGATGGGGCGCACCCATATCATGATCTTGTTGATAGCCGAGTGCGGTCGCGCCGTGGTGCGGTGCGGTGCGGTGCGGTGCGGTCTTACAGTGTCCCGCAATCGGGTAGGGAACTCGCCGGGCGCCCCGGCAAGTCGGACGGGGTTTCTCCAGACATGCCGGGAAATCCGCATCAACCCGACAGACGACCAGGGGAGGTCCTGCAATGGCCGAAGGCGACGTCGTAGACGTTCTGACGCACGACCACGACAAGGTCGAAGAATTGTTTCAGCGTTACGACCGGGCAACCTCGACGACAGAGAAGAACCAACTGGCGGAAAATATCGTTATTGAGCTGCTCCGGCACGCGGCGGTTGAGGAGAAAGTCGTCTATCCTGAAGCCAGAAAGATCATTCCGAACGGTGACGAGGTGATCGGAAGGGAAATCGCCCAACAAGCCGCGGTCGAGAGGACCATGACGACGCTCAGCGCGACGAACCCGGCCGACCCCGATTTCGCCCGGTTGATGCGCGAGTTGATGGAGATGATCCGTGAGCACGTCTGGGAGCAGGAGGAGGTCTGGTTTCCGCAGCTGCGCCAACGGATGTCAGCAGACAATCTTCGACAGCTCACCGAGCAGGTGGAGGCTATGTACGGGACCGCACCGACGCAGGCAGCCGCACCGACCATGCCTCGATCATCCGCTTCCGACCGCCCGCCCGTCAGGCTCCTCCTCGGTGTGGGGACAGAGATCGTCGAGCGGGCACGCCAGCTGGTTGCCGGTCTGGTCCGAGTTGTCACCACCTTCGCCGAGTTCATCCGCAGACCCGCCGCCGCCGTCCGTGCAGCGCGGGCCGGTGGCGGTGGCGGTGCCCCTGCATCTGTCACCGGCTGAAACGCCTGGACCGACTGGAACGCCGTGCTCACACCAACGGGGCGGCCCGGCCACCCAGGACCGCGGAGAGCCTCCCGTCGGGGTCGAGCACAGCCAGGAGTGCCTCGCTGATGGCACCGAGTTGCTCAACCTGGATCGGGCTGAGCCCGTCGAAGACAAGCCGCCGTACGGTGTCGACATGTCCCGGGGCCGCCGCGGCGAGGACGTCGAAGCCGGCGTCCGTGAGCACGGCAATCTGGCCACGTCGGTCGGTCGGGCACCTCTCCCGGCGGACCCAGCCCCGCTCCTCATGGCGCGCCACGACGTGGGACAGGCGACTTTGGGACGAGTTGGTCGCGCGGGCCAGCTCGCTCATCCGCATGGCCCGGTCGGGCGCCTCAGAAAGGATCACGAGTACCACGTAGGCGGCGTGGGTCATGCCAGCCTCGCTCTGGAGCTGCCGGTCGAGGGCATCCGCAAGCAGCTCGGTCGCCGCGACGAAAACCCGCCATGCTCGTTGCTCGTCGGCGTCGAGCCACCGCGTCCCGGCCATGGTCA
>NZ_CAUVXL010000004.1:0-13443 GCF_963555915.1 Protofrankia sp. Cas4 | reverse complement strand
TGGAAGTTGTTTGCGCGAGCATCGATATGCTAGCGAGGCACGACACGATCAGACGCCGGCAAACCGGTGCCCGCACGACCTTCCCAGGAGGAAACAGTGACGTCTCCCACGATCACGCCCGACGAGCTGACCGGCACGTGGACGATCGACCCGGTACACAGCCGGCTGGGCTTTGCCGTTCGCCACGCGGTGGTCACCACCGTCCGCGGGAGCTTCGGCGGCTTCGAGGGGACGCTGACCCTCGACGGCGCCGAGCCGCTGTCGTCCAGCGCCACCGTGACCATTTCCACCGCCAGCCTCGACACGGGCAACGCGGACCGGGACGGTCACGTGCGCAGCGCAGACTTCCTCGACGTCGAGCAGTACCCGTCGATCACCTTCGTCAGCAACAGCGCGAAGAGCGGCGGCAGCGAGACCAGCTTCATCCTCAGCGGTGACATCACCGTCCACGGTGTGACCAAGCCGATCGACATCGAAATCGAGTTCGGTGGTTCCGCCAAGGACCCGTTCGGCAACACCCGCGCCGGTTTCGAAGGTTCGGCGACGATCAGCCGCAAGGAGTTCGGGATCACCTTCAATGCTCCGCTGGAGAGCGGTGGTCTTCTCCTGAGCGACAAGATCAAGATCGAGCTTGACATTTCGGCAATCAAGTCTGTCTGACCGACCCCGGTCCGGCCAGGATCGTTCTCGCACCGCCATCGGTCGTCACCGGCGGATCCGCAGGCGAATCCGCGAGCGACGCGAGAACGATCCGTGAGCCTTCCGGTCACGTAGTTCACAACGGGCTGGTCACAGATCGAGGACGAGTTTCGGAGTGCGACTGCGGGAAACACAGATCATCATGAATTCCGACGCGGCCCGCTCGTCATCGGTGAGTACCGAATCCCGATGGTCGGGCTCACCTTCGATGACACCGGTCTCGCAGGTGCCGCAGATGCCCTCCCGGCAGGAGGACAACACATCCACCCCCGCTGCTTCCAACACCTCGAGCACCGACCGCGCCGCGGGGACCCGCACCGTCCGGCCGCTCCGGGCGAGGACGACGTCGAACTCGTCCAAGACCGCCGCGGCACCGTCCCTCCCGACGCCGTTCGTGCCGCCGGCTCCTGGTGGGCGGGGCCGAAAGCGTTCGACGTGCAGGCTGCCGGCCGGCCACGCTGCGCATCGCGACTCCACCGCCGCCAGCAGACCCTCAGGGCCGCAGCAGTAGACCGCGACATCCGGGCGGGGAGTGCCCAGAAGGCCGCCGAGATCGAGCTGGCCATGGGTGTCTTCGGGCTGGACCGCCACTCGGTTCCCGTAACGGGCCAGCCGGTCGAGGAACGCCATGGACGCATGCCGGCGTCCGCCGTAGACGAGCTTCCACGCGGCACCCGCGGCCTGCGCCGCCTGGACCATCGGCAGGATCGGAGTGATGCCGATCCCGCCCGCGAGAAACAGGTACTCCGGCGCCGGGACGAGCTGGAAGTTGTTCCGTGGAACGCTGGCCGTCACCTGATCGCCGACGCTGAGAACCTCGTGCACGTGCCGGGACCCACCACGCCCATCGGGCTCGTGCAGTACCCCGATCTCCCAGTGGCTCTCGTCACCATGATCGCCGCACAGTGAGTACTGGCGGACCAGTTGTCCGGTCAGGATCAGGTCGATGTGCGCACCCGGCGTCCACGCCGGTAACGCACCGCCGTCGGGACGGGTGAGCACCACCCGCACGACCGCCTCGGCGACACGTTCCTTCGCTGCGACGACCAGACCGAGCCGACCGTCCTGCGGCGCACTCGCAGACATTGCCTACCGCCTTCCTCACGTCATTCATACCCGACGTCGGCCACGGACAGGCCTCGACCGTCCTTCAGGATCACACCGATCGGATCTGGAAGCTGCTATGCCAACCTTCATCGCCCGGCTCGTCGTTGCTATGCGCTTCCCACGAATAGCGTCGACCTGAAGCGAGAGGAACGTCGTCCCCATCGGCGTAGAGATCAGCAGCGGTGGTCGGCCGGCGTCGCCTCGGCCATCAGACGGACCTCGCAGGTCGGCGAGGCGTTGTGCCCTTGGTAGGAATCGGACCTACGACCTATCGCTTAGGAGGCGATCGCTCTATCCACTGAGCTACAAGGGCGCACCCATGACGAGCATAGCCGTGACACCGCAGCCAGCTCACACATCGGCGTGGGTGGCGGGTCAGCCGAACTGTTCGGCGAGAGCGACGAGTTCCTTACACCGCGGGCACACCGGGAACCGCTGCGGGTCGCGCACCGGCTCGAACTGGTAGCCGCACAGCGCGGTCACCCGGCCGCCTTCGATGGACGCCCGGACGATCTCCTCATGGCGGGCGTAGTGGGCGAAGTCGTTGCCCTCGTCCGTCCCGCTGTGGGTGGTCTCCGGTGCGATCTGGGTCGAGCTCATGGAGCCAAGTGTAGGACGCCGTACCGCGCCGCGACCGCCGACATCCGACCCCCGATCGGGGCCGCCGATCGGACCCCCCGATGATCGGTCAGGCCGGCCGGCACGTCGCCTCGCGGGCGTACCCTGGTACCTGGACGAAGGAGCCCGGTGACTGGACTTATCGACAGTACCGAGATGTACCTCCGTACCCTCTACGAGCTGAGGGAGGAGGGCATCCCGCCGCTGCGTGCACGTCTTGTCGAAAGATTGCACGTCAGTGCTCCCGCAGCCAGCGAATCGACCTCGCGGCTGGCCAGTGAGGGGCTGGTCGCCCTCGCCGACGACCGCACCGTGCAGTTCACCGAGAAGGGTCTCGCCCGCGCGACCGCGGTCATGCGCAAGCACCGCCTGGCAGAGCTTCTCCTCACCCGGGTGATCGGCCTGGACTGGGCACTGGTCCACAATGAGGCGTGTCGATGGGAGCATGTGATCTCCGACGAGGTGGAGATGCGGCTCACCGAGATCCTCGGCGACCCGAAGAGATGCCCGTTCGGCAACGTCATCCCGACCGGCTCGTTCGACCGCCCAGCCGGGCCTCGGCCACCGGCTCCGCTGAGCTTGCTGGCCGCCGCCGACTTCGCGGGTTCCCGGGCCACCCCGGTCACGGTCAGCTGGATCTCCGAGCGCCTGCAGACGGACGAACGCACGATGCGCCAGCTGCGCGACGCCGCGGTGATGCCAGGTGCCACAGTGATCGTCCGCGGGCGCGGTGACGTCGTCGAGATCGTGTCTCCGGAGGAGACCCCGGTGGGCGACGAAGCCACCGCCATCGAGCTTTCGCGGCGGGGCGCGGGGCTCGTCTATGTCGAGCGGTCCGTGGCGAACGTGGCATGAGCGCCGCGGGATCCCGATATCATCCACCCGGCCGGACGGCCCCGGCGAGCCTCGGCCACCAGACGTCCTCGAGGCGCACCACAGTTCCTGTGTGTGGTGCGTCAATCATTTTGCCGGCGCCGATGTAGACCCCGACATGATGTAGATCAGCGCCGAAGAAAAGCAGGTCGCCCGGGATGAGCTCGGCGGTGGAGACTTGGCGCCCCTCGTTCCACTGCGCACCGGTGTAGTGGGACAGCGCGATTCCCGCCTTGGACCACACCCACTGGGTGAGCCCCGAGCAGTCGAAGGCGTTCGGGCCGGCCGCCGCCCACATGTACGGCTTGCCGAGCTGCGCACGGGCCTCGGCCACCGCGACCGCCGCCCCGCCCCCGGACGCGCCCACGCCTCCGCCTCCGCCGACGCTTGCGGCCACGGTGGGTGGGGGCGGCGGCGAGATCGGCATTTCAGTGAATCCGCGACCGGCACGTTCGGTCAGTTTGCTCAGATCACGTAGTTGCTCCTGCTCGGCCACGGCCTGCGCAGCGCGGGCGGCAGCGGCCTGTGCGGCCGCCTGCTCACGGGCCCGAAGAGCCGCGGCCTCGTTTTCACGCGCCTGCCGCACAAGATCGTCGTGACGGGCGACCAGTTCGTCCAGCAACGCCCGCTGTGCCGTGATCGATGTCTCGATGCTCTGCTTCTGCGTCTCGAGGGATACGACCTCTCGATGCTGCTCGTCGACTGCCAACGCGGCGGCGGTCTGTGCATCGGTAAGATCATGCCGTGCCGACCGCAACTGAACGTCGGCCTCCCTGCCGCGACGGGCGAGCGCGTCCATCGCACCTGCCCGATCCAGCACGGTTGCGGGGTCGCCGGACAACAGGACCGACAGCTGTTCGAAGTCACCGGTCTTATAAGCGACAGATCCGACAGTACGACGCTTTTCCTGTGCGGCCTGCACGGCGGCGTCAGCACGCCCGACATTGTCCGCGGCCCGGGCCCCAGCCTGTTCGGCCGCACCCAGCCGCAACCGGCCGGCATTAAACGCTTCGGTGACGGCCTCGGTCGAATTAGTCAGGTCGGTCAGACGCTGCCGGGCGCCCGCAATGTCTTCCGTGATCTTGTTTATGTCGTCGGCTCTGGCCGGGCCGGCAGTGGTCGGCACAAGCATGATCCCGCCGACGAGAGCCCCGAGTAGACCCACGGCAAGCGGTGTCCGCGCAAACGCCCGATGTTGGACCTCCGCGACAATAGACGGCCGTTTACGCAACCGGACAAAAACGTATGAAGCGACGCGAACCTTGTAATTGCTATCTGCATCTGAGTCGCTACCCACAGCCAGGCACAGTAACCCTTGGCGCCAGTAGAATCACGCACACGCGCCGATTCTCACAGAGAGTAATGTGAGGTACAACACACAGCCACCACGGGGAATCACGAGCCGCCCAATTTGGCGAATTCACGTGTCAGAAACAGGCAAGATACCGGTCCGGAACGCATCCTATCGACTCTTCGGCCGAAGGATCCGGGACGGCCACGCTCGGCCGCCGACCGGGGCGAGCATGGTCCGCGCGGGCGGGCGGGGCGACCGACGGGAGAGACATGAATTCAGATCAGCTTAAAAATCTCCAGGATGGGATAACCAGCGCAGCGAGTGTCGGCAGTACCGCCTGGATCCTGGCCGCATCGGCGCTGGTTCTCCTGATGACGCCCGGTCTCGCATTTTTCTATGGTGGAATGGTGCGCTCAAAGAATGTGCTCGGCATGCTCATGCAGAACTTCTTCTGCATGGGTATCGTCAGCATTCTCTGGGTACTGATCGGTTACAGCATCGCGTTCGGCGACAGCAACCAGATCTTCGGCGGCTTCCACTTCGCGCTGCTCAACCACATGAACGAGGCGGTTCCCGGCTACGCCGAGACGACACCCTCACTCGCCCAGGTGATCCCACCGATCGTGTTCGTGGCCTTCCAGCTCATGTTCGCGATCATCACCCCAGCTCTGATCACCGGTGCCACGGCTGACCGCTGGAAGTTCGGGGCTTTTGCCGTTTTCATCGCCATATGGTCGCTCGTCGTCTATTCACCGGTGGCGCACTGGGTCTTCTCCCCGGAAGGCTGGCTGTTCAAGAAGGGCGCCGAGGACTTCGCCGGTGGCACGGTCGTCCACGCGAACGCCGGCGCCGCGGCCATCGCCGTGGCACTTGTCCTCGGCCGGCGCAAGGGCTGGCCGGGTACCAGCTTCCGGCCGCACAACCTGCCGTTCGTACTGCTCGGCACCGGCCTGCTCTGGTTCGGCTGGTTCGGCTTCAACGCCGGGTCCGAGCTCGCCGCCGACACCCGCTCCGGCTTCGCGTTCGTGAACACCAATACCGCGACCGCAGCCGCCATGCTCGGCTGGCTGCTCGTGGAGAGGATCCGGGACGGCAAGGCCACCACGCTGGGTGCCGCCTCCGGCGCGGTCGCCGGCCTGGTCGCCATCACCCCAGCCTGCGGCTTTGTCTCGCCGGCCGGCTCGATCTTCATCGGGCTACTCGCCGGCGCTGTCTGCGCCCTGGCCACAGCGATCAAAGGCAAAGTCGGCATTGACGACGCCCTCGACGTCGGTGCTGTCCACCTCGTCGGCGGTGTGCTAGGCGCCCTGCTGATCGGCTTCTTCGGCACCAGCGACGTCGCTCCCGGTTTCAGCGCCGACGGCATCTTCTACGGCGGTGGCGCCAGCCTGCTCGGCAAGCAGGCGCTTGCGGTCGTCTCGGTGGTGGCCTACTCATTCGTCGTAACGTTCATCATCGCCTTCGTCATCGACAAGATTTACAAGATGAGGCTGTCGCCGGACGAGGAGCAGGAGGGCATGGACTTCGTGCTGCACGGCGAGACCGCGTACGAGTTCGTCTCGCTCGGCGGCGGCTCCGCATCGTTCGCGTCCTCGACCACGACCACCGAGGAGGGGCAGGCGTGAAACTCGTGACCGCGGTCATCAAGCCGTTCAAGCTGGATGACGTGAAAGCTGCGCTGGAAGCTCTCGGCGTGCACGGCCTGACCATCTCCGAAGTCCAGGGTTTCGGTCGGCAAAAGGGCCACACCGAGGTCTACCGGGGCGCCGAATACAAGGTCGACTTCGTCCCGAAGATCAAAATTGAGATCGTCACGGATGACAGCGCCGTTGAGGAGCTGGTCACCGCCATCACGACCGCCGCACAGACCGGCAAGATCGGCGATGGCAAGGTCTGGGTGGTACCGGTCGAGACCGTCGTCCGGGTTCGCACCGGCGAACGTGGATCAGACGCCCTGTAGAACAGTGCGCCTCACAGTAACCGTGCACAGCGTGCACGGCGCACACGGCGCACACAGCGCGCGGTCCGCGGCGATCGGAAACCGGTGGTGACCGACAGGATCGCGGTGCTGCTGGGCCGGTCCGACGAGCTCGACGCAACCGTCGGACCGGCCCTTCGCGGTGCTCTGATGGAGGTGGCCGACAGCGTCCTGCGTGACCTGTTCGGCGAACCGGGCGCGGGAGTGGCGCTCGTCGCGGTCGGCGGCTATGGGCGCGGTGAGCCCGCCTTCGGCAGCGATCTCGATCTGGTACTCGTCCACAACGGCCGGCGCGACGACATCGCCCGGCTGGCCGACGCCATCTGGTACCCGATCTGGGACGCAGGGGTCGGTCTCGACCACAGCGTCCGGACCGTCGAGGAGGCCATCGCGGTCACCGATGGCGACCTGAAGGCGACCCTCGGCCTATTGGACGCACGCGTGGTCGCCGGCGACCACGCCCTGGCAGCGTCCCTGTTCAGCCAGGTCCGGGCCCGGTGGCGGGCCAGCGCTCCCCGCCGGCTGCCCGAACTCGCCGATATGGTCGCCGAGCGGGCCCGCCGGCACGGTGAGGTCGCCTTTCTGCTCGAACCGGACCTCAAGGAGGCCCGCGGCGGACTGCGTGACGTCCACGCCCTGGCTGCGCTCGCCTCCGCATGGGTCGCCGAAAAGCCGTCCGAACGCGTGCTCGCCGCCTACCGGGTGCTGCTCGATGCCCGCGGTGAGGTGCGCAGACTCGCCCACGGACGCGAACAGAACCGGCTGCTGCTCCAGGACACCGCGGCCGTCGCCACCGCCCTGGGGTACCCCGACCCGCCGGCGCTCGCGCGCGCCACCGCCGACGCCGGCCGCACGATCTCCTGGACCTGGGACGTCACCTGGTACCGGGCCTCGGCCGGGTTGCGGCCGTCCTCGCGCTGGCTCCGGAGCCGCCCGGTCCGTCGCCCCCTCGATGAAGGCGTGGTCGAGCAGAACCGCGAGGTGCAGCTCGCCGGGGACGCCGACCCGGCGAGCGATCCGACGCTGACGCTACGGGTCGCCGCGGCAGCCGCCCGGGCCGGCGTCCCCATCGGGCGGTTTGCGCTGGACCGGCTTGCCCGCGAGGCCCCACCCATGCCGACGCCGTGGCCGGCCGCGGCGCGCGACGCGTTGGTCGCCCTGTTGGCCACGGGTGCGCCTGCGGTCGCTGCCATGGAAGCCCTTGACCAGGTCGGCCTGCTCGTCCGGTTGCTGCCCGAGTGGGAGCGGGTACGCAGCCGGCCGCAGCGCAACCCGTACCACCGCTTCACCGTCGACCGGCACCTGATCGAGACAGCGGCGGGCGCGGCGGCGGCGACCCGCGAGGTCGACCGGCCCGACCTGCTCCTGCTCGGCGCCCTGCTGCACGACATCGGCAAGGGTTGGCCCGGTGACCACACCGAAGCCGGCATCGCGGTCGTCACCGACCTCGCCCCCCGCCTCGGCCTACCGCCCGCGGACACCGACATTCTGGTGACGATGGTGCGCCATCACCTGCTGCTCGCCGAAGCCGCGACCCGCAGGGACATCGATGACCTCACGACCATCGAGGCGGTGGCGCGGGCCGCGGGCAGCCCGCGGGTACTCAGCCTGCTGCACGCCCTCACCGAAGCCGACTCGCTCGCCACCGGCCCGACGGCGTGGAGCCCGTGGAAGGCGCGACTGGTCGGTGAGCTGGTCAGCCGGGCGATGGCGGTTTACCGCGGCGAGCAGGTGCCGTACCCCCCCGCCCTCAGCGAGCGTCAACAGGCTCTTCTCGCGGGTGCGGACGAGTACACGGTGGCGGTCAACCCGCTCCCGGACGACGGCATGTTCGAGATCGTCGTGGTGGCGCCCGACCGTCCCGGGCTGCTGGCCGCCACCACCGGGGTGCTGGCCCTCAACCGTCTTGACGTGCGCCGCGCGTCCGCCCGCAGTTCCGGGCGCCGTGCCCTGCTCCAGGCGGCGGTCTCGATGCCGGTGGCAGGAGGGGGACCGTACGGACAGACGCCCAGCCCCGCGATACTGCGCGGCGATCTGCTGCGTGCCCTGGACGGCACCCTTGACCTGGAGGCCCGGATCACCGCGCGGGAACGGGCGTACGCGGGCACGCGCCGTGGGCTCGCACCCGCACCGCCGCGGGTCATCTTTGAGGACTCCGGCTCCGACACCGTTGTCGAGATCCGGGCTCCCGATCGGGCCGGCGTGCTGTTCAGCATGGTCCGGGCGCTGTCAACCGCCGGGCTGGGCGTCCGCACCGCGATCGTGGCCACGATCGGTCTCGACGTCGTGAACGCGTTCTACGTGCGGGAGGCCGACGGCGGCGCGCTGGTTGCGGCGCAACGGCGCGAGCAGCTGGCCGACGCCGTGCTGGCCGCGCTGCAACCGCCGCCCGAGCCGCGACGCGCCGGAGCCGCAACAGATGATCATCGGGAGGCATGACCAATGATCGACACCGCATCCGTGACGCAGTTCACAATAGTGAAAGGACGCCAGCAAGATCGCTCCAGGTGTGGTGGCTATACTCAGAACGCACGTTGGAGGCTTCGCCTAGTCCGGTCTATGGCGCCGCACTGCTAATGCGGTTGGGGGCATCAACCCCCTCCGGGGTTCAAATCCCCGAGCCTCCGCCCTTGACCTGGGAGTCCACGCAGATGCGCGGGCTCCCTTCGTCTGTGTCAGCACCAGTCCTCACCACCGCCGGTAACACGAACATCTCTGAGAGCACAGGGGACGCACTACCAACACTCGCACCTCACACGTCATCAGCGTTTAGCGGACACGGCCGCATTCGCACACCACGCTCGCTACATCCGGACGGGTCCGGGCCGTCGGGAGAGGTGGGTTTCGGTGATGACCGACGACGTGGCCTCGGTGGTTCTCGACGCGCTGCCGACCGCGGTCGCGGTACTCGATCCCCACGGCACGGTGCTGACGCTCAACGACGCATGGCGCCGCGGCGCCGCGACCGGAATTGCCCTTGTCCCCGTCCAGCCGGGCGAATGCTGGCTTGCCGCCTGCGCCGCCGCATCCGCCGCCGCAGGCACGGGCGCGCACCTGCCGCACCTCGAACAGCTCGCGACCATGACCAGACAGCTGCTGGACAACCCTCATGGTCGCCCCCAGATGGAGATCCACTACCCGGGACCACGTGGTCCCCGCTGGTTGTACGTACAGTTGCGCCCGCTCGTCGGCGGCCGCGGGCTCGTCGTCCTGGTGGATGACGTCACCGAACGTCACGATCTCGAAGACAAGCTGCGTCATCACGCGACCCACGACGCACTGACGGGCCTCGCGAACCGACTGCCGGTCGCCCAGCGCCTCGGCGAGCTCTGGCGGGCATCCACGGGCACAGCCCACGAGCAGACCTCGGATCAAGACGCGAGCGGGGACGGCGTCCATCCGGCCGCCTTGTTCTTCCTGGACCTGGACTCCTTTCGCACCATTAACAACACGTTCGGCTACCGGATCGGTGACATGGTCCTGCGGGCCACCGCGGCCCGGCTGACCTCCGCACTGCGTCCGACCGACCTGTTGGCCCGCTGGGGAGGGGACGAGTTCGTCGTGGTGGCGGGTCACCTGACCAGCACGGACGCGGCAACCCTGGCCGAAGCGCTGACCCTGTCCCTGACTGATCCGATGGCCGTCGACGGCCATCGGATCAGGGTGTCGGCCAGCGTTGGGATGGCCATGCTGGGCCCGGTCACCGGGTCCGGCGGCCGGTGGCAACCAGGGCGCTCCCCGTCCGGTGAGCCACCAGCCCCGGACGCTGTGGAGCTCGTCCAACTGGCGAGCGAGGCGCTTGTCCGCAGCCGGGTCCAGCACCGTCGTCGACCCCGGCCCTTGCCTCGGCCCCAGCCATAGCGACCGGAACCGCACCACCGATATCTGAGATAAAGCCTGTTATGTCGGCATCAGGCCGTATCGTGCAGCCATGCGCCTGACACTGACGGTGGCCGACCCGGCCCACGACGTCAGTATCGACGTCCTACTGGACACCGATCCGGACATACCGGTCAGTGCGGTCGCCTACGCCCTGGCGAGCCACCTCCGACCGGGCCGTTTCACGCCGCTGGTCTGCGAGCGGTCCCATGACCGGGTGCCAGGCCGGCCGCGCCTGTTCGTCGACGGCCGGCTCGTCACCGGGGCACTCTCGCTCGCCGAGTCCCCGATCCACGAGGGCACCCTGATCAGCATCGACTCACCAGCGGGCTGGCTGCCCTGGGAACCGCCCGGTCTGATCGAGGTCCGGGTGATCGGCGGACCGGGCGCGGGTGTGGTCCACCGACTCGGGCCCGGTGAGTTCGCCGTTGGCGCCGGAGCGACCTGCGCCGTCCGCCTGGATGATCCCGGCCTGGCCGCCGAGGTGATGACGATCACCGTGATGGCGGACGGCTCGTGTCGCCTCATACCCGCGGCCACCGACCCCGGGCGGCAACCCGTCGGCGACCTCGGGCTGCAACCCGCCGGCGTTCTCGTCGACCGTGAGCCGTTACAGGCCCCGATCGACCTGCCGGCCAGCGCCCAGATCGCGATCGGGTCCGTGCTGCTGGAGATGAGCGCGCCCAGCCGGGCCGACGCCGCGCTCAAGGCCTCCGACGACGGGGCGGGGCTCGACTTCAACCGACCGCCCCGGCTGCTCCCGCCGATCCGCCGGACGCGCTACAAACTGCCCGGCGAACCCACCGAACCGGAACGGCGTCCCATGCCGATCCTGATGGCCGTCCTGCCGCTTGGCGCAGGCGTGGCCATGGCCTTCCTGTTCAAGCAATATTACTTTCTGCTGATGGCCGTGATCGGCCCGGTGGGAATGATCGGAATGCATGTCTCCGGCGACCGGCAGGGCCGGCGCAGCTACCGCAAACAGCTGGCCGACTACCGCCGGCGACGGGAAGAAGTCGAAGCCGACGCACAGCAGGCGCTGCTCGTCGAACGCTCGGCCCGGCGCGCCGACTTTCCCGATCCGGCAACCGTCCTGCTCACCGCCGTCGGGCCACGCGGGCGCCTGTGGGAACGCCGCCGGGACAACCCCGACTACCTGCGGCTGCGGCTGGGCACCGCCGACCTGCCCAGCGAGGTCGTGATGGAGGACCCGGCCGCTCAGGAACACAAACGCGAAATCACCTGGACGGCACCGGACGTCCCGGTGACCGTGGCCCTGCCCGAGCGGGGCGTGTTGGGCATCGCCGGCCGCGGCGACCTGCCCCGGGTGCTCGCCTGCTGGCTGATCGCGCAGGCCGCGACCCTGCACAGCCCGCGCGACCTGGCAATCTGCATACTCACCGACAGCTCCGGTGCCGCTGCCTGGCAGTGGGTGCGGTGGCTGCCGCACTGCCGGCCGAGCGAAGGGCAGAACACCACCGTCCTGCTCGGGACCGACGATGAGTCGCGGGCCCGGCGGATCGGCGAACTGATTAACCAGGTGGCGGCGCGAGCAGACGCCCGGGCGACGTCGGGCGGCAGGAATCCGCCGGCCGACGGCCCGGATGTGCTGGTCGTCTTGGACGGCGCACGTCGGCTGCGGTCCGTGCCCGGCATGATCGCAATCCTGCGGGACGGGCCTGCGGTGGGCATCCACTCGATCTGCCTGGATCGCGACATCCGGCTCCTGCCGGAGGAGTGCCAGGCCGTGGCGGAGGAGCGGGAGACGGGGCTGTGTCTGGTGGAGATGCGCACCGAGATCGTCCATGACGTCCGCCCGGATCTCGTCGCGACCGCGCTGCCGGCCGAGCCCGACGCTGTGGTGAGCGCAGCCGGAGCCGCGGCCTGGTGTGAACGGCTCGCCCGCGCGCTGGCACCGGTCCGCGATGTCGGCGGGGACGACGAGGCGACGATCCCGGCCGCCGCCCGGCTCCTTGACATCGTCGGCCTGGAACCACCGACCGCGGCGGCGGTGGCCGCCCGCTGGCTTGTCGCCCCTCGCAGTACGGCCTTCCCTGTGGGCCTGTCGCTCGACGGGCCGTTCGCGCTGGACCTACGCCGCGACGGCCCGCACGGACTGATCGCCGGCACCACCGGATCCGGCAAGTCCGAACTGTTGCAGTCGATCGTGGCCTCGCTCGCCGTCGCGAACCGGCCGGAAGAGATGACGTTCGTGCTCGTGGACTACAAGGGCGGCAGCGCCTTCGCCGACTGCGTCCGGCTGCCGCACACGGTCGGCATGGTGACCGACCTCGACACCCACCTGGTGACCCGCGCACTGGAGTCGCTGTCGGCCGAGCTCCGCCGACGCGAGCACATCCTCGCCGATGCGGGAGCAAAGGACATCGAGGACTATGCGCTGCTGGTCGCCGCGCAGACGCGTCGCGCACCGACCGGCCCAGCCCCCGGCCCTGCCCCGCTGCCCCGGTTGTTGCTCGTGATCGACGAGTTCGCCTCGCTCGCCCGTGAACTGCCCGCCTTCGTCACCGGTCTGGTCAACATCGCGCAGCGCGGCCGGTCGCTCGGCATCCATCTGTTGCTCGCGACCCAGCGGCCCAGCGGGGTGGTGTCGCCCGAGATCCGGGCGAACACGAACCTACGGATAGCGCTGCGTGTCACCGATACCGCGGAGAGCTCCGACGTCATCAACGCGCCAGACGCCGCGCGCATCTCACCGGCCACCCCCGGTCGTGCCTACGTTCGGCTGGGGCACGCGTCGCTCGTCCCGTTCCAGTCCGGCCGGGTCGGTGGTCGTCGACCGGCCGGGGCCACCGCTGTTTCCGGAGGCACAACCGACTATCTGACCCCACCGTGGGTAACCGAACTGACCTGGGCCGCGTTGGGCCAACCGCCGCCGACACCGCCCCGGCCACGATCATCCGAGAATGAGATCACCGACCTCAAGGTGCTCGTCGAAGCGATCCGGGAGGCAGCCGTCACCCTTGCTATCCCATCG
>NZ_CAUVXL010000003.1:0-2555 GCF_963555915.1 Protofrankia sp. Cas4 | reverse complement strand
GTCCGTGGTTGCCACCGCTACCCGAACGGCTCGCCCTACGGACGCTGCCGGGGTCCATCCCCGCGGGCCCGCACGCGTTGCCGCCCGTCCCGATCGGCCTGGCGGACCATTGCGACCGCCAGGCCCAACGTCCTTTCACGATTGACATCGAGAACGGGGGTCATCTGCTCTTCGTCGGCTCACCGCGGTCAGGACGATCAACAGCCCTGCGTACCCTGGCCGGATCGACGGCGGCCACCATATCGTCCGCCGACGTTCATCTCTACGCGCTGGACTGCGGGAACAACGCCCTTGCGCCCCTGACGTCCTTGCCGCACACCGGGGCCGTGGTCAGCCGGGACTCTCCCGAGCGGGTTCAACGGCTCTTCGCCCGGCTCATCGCCGAGATCGTCGAACGGCAGGAGAGCTTTGCCGCCCGCGGGTACGCCGACCTCGCCGAGCAACGAGCCGTCGACCGCGACCGCCCGCTGCCGTACCTGGTCCTGCTGATCGACCGCTTCGAGAGCTTCCTGGCATCCTTCGAGGACGTCGACGGCGGAGCACTCGTGGACCTGCTGACCCGGCTGCTACGGGAAGGACCATCGGTCGGCCTGCGGGTCGTCATGACCGGTGATCGACGCAGCGCGTCCGGACGGTTCAGCGGGACGATCGAGAACCGGTTCGTGCTACGGATGGCGGACCGGTCCGACTACGCGATGGTGGGCCTCGCCTCGGGCACGGTGCCCGACACGTTACCGCCGGGGCGTGGATTTCAGGCGGAGACCTCCGTGGAAACCCAGATCGCGCTGCTCACCGAGGATCCGTCCGGCCGTGCGCAGGTCACAGCGTTGCAGGAAATCTCCATGGCCGCAGCGACTCGTGACGGAGTGCCACCGGGACCAGCCACCGGCGCCCGAACCGACTACCGACGGCCGTTTCGCATCGACGTGCTCCCCGGGCGCGTCACCGTCGCCGAGACCGAGGCGTTGCGCCCGGGACGACGATCACCGTCCCCGACCGACGGATCAGGGCCATTGGCATCGCTTGTCGCGCTGATCGGCGCCGGCGGCGATGAACTCGCCCCCATCGATATCGATCTCGCCGCCGACGGACCTGGTTTCGTCGTCGCCGGCCCGGCGCGCTCCGGCCGGAGCTCCGCGCTGCTGACGATGGCGGAATCGCTGCTGGCCGGCGGCGCCCGGCTGCTTGTGCTGACCCCTCGGCGCTCACCGCTGTCGGCGCTCGCGGGCCGTCCGCAGGTGATCGACGTACTCGGTACGGAGGCGACGGCCAGCGACATCGATGCCGCCTGCGCCTGCGTCGGGCGCTCGGGCGGCCTGGTTGTCGTCATGGATGACGCGGAGCTGCTGGCAAACGCACCCCTGGCCGACCGTATGACCGAATTCCTGCGAACCGCCCGCGACGACGGTCACGCGTTCATCGCGGCCGGTACGACCGCGGACCTGACCGGCCAGTACCGAGGGTTCATGGTTGATGCTCGTCGGTCACGAAGCGGGGTAATCCTTGCGCCGGGCACGCCCAGTGAGGGAGATCTCTTCGGAATACGGCTGTCCCGCGGCAATTCCGCCGCCATGCCCGTCGGTCGCGGGCTGTTCGTACTCCGGGGCAGGACGACGCCCATCCAGGTCGCCTTCTCCACGCCTGGATAGCGTGCGCCGGCAGGCCACACCTGCGGGCGTCCCAGGAAGGCGATGACTCATGACTGACGTGGAGCCGGCCGGCTCGCTCCAACGGCACCTTGGCCCGGGTGACGCGGTGCTCATCGGCCTTGGATCGATGATCGGCGCGGGTGTGTTCGCGGCCTTCGGACCGGCAGCGGGCGCCGCGGGAGCCGGCCTCCTCATCGGTCTCGCGATCGCCGCGGTGATCGCCTACTGCAACGCGACGTCGTCGGCCCAGCTGGCAGCCCGCTACCCCGAGTCCGGTGGCACGTACGTGTACGGGCGCCACCGCCTCGGCGCCGTGTGGGGCTATCTCGCCGGCTGGGGATTCGTGGTCGGCAAGACCGCTAGCTGCGCCGCCATGGCCCTGACCATCGGGGCCTACGCCTGGCCGCAGTATCCCCGCCCGGTCGCGGTCGCCGCCGCGGTGTTGTTGACCGTGGTCAACTACTTCGGGATCGCCAAGACCGCCCTGCTGACCCGACTACTGGTCGCGCTGACCCTGATCGCGTTGACCCTCGTGGTGGTCGCATGCCTGGCCGGTGGCACAGCGGACGCCGATCGGCTGAACCCGATCTGGCCAGGCAGCGGGCCGGGCGCTGTCCACGCTGTCCTGCAGGCCGCGGCACTGCTGTTCTTCGCGTTCGCCGGATACGCTCGGATCGCCACTTTGGGCGAGGAGGTCCGCGACCCCACGCGGACGATCCCGAAGGCGATCCCTGCCGCGCTCGGACTCACGGTCGGCGTCTACCTCCTTGTCGGGCTGTCCGCCCTGCTGGCCGTCGGCCCCGACCGGCTGGCGGCCGCCGTTGACCCACTCGCCGTCGCGGTCAGCGCCGGCAGGCTCCACTCCCTGACTCCCGCGGTCCGCGTGGGCGGGGTGGTGGCGAGTCT
>NZ_CAUVXL010000002.1:2832-12185 GCF_963555915.1 Protofrankia sp. Cas4 | reverse complement strand
GCTGTTGTCGCTCCTTGCCGGGGTCGGACGCACCACCCTGGCAATGGCGCGCGAACGGGATCTGCCCGGCTGGCTCGCCGCGGTGCATCCAACCCACGGCGTTCCGCACCGGGCTGAATTGCTGCTCGGTGGCGCGGTCATCGTCATCGTCACCGTGTCCGATGTCCGGGGAGCAATCGGATTCTCGAGCTTCGCGATCCTCGTCTATTACGCGGTCGCCAACGCCAGCGCCTTCACCCTGGACGGCCCACAACGGCGCTGGCTACGCCCGCTCGCGCTGGTCGGCGGCGCTGGCTGTGTCGTCCTCGCGTTGACCCTGCCGGCCGCCAGCATCCTCACCGGGCTCGGCGTTCTCACCGCCGGCATCGCCGTACGGGCCGCGCGCCGGCCATAACCCGGACGACCCCGCCACCTGAACAGCCGACCAACTGACCAACTGTGCTGTCAGCAGGATTCCGCGAGCTGGCCGCCGTCACGGACGAATCGAAAGGTTGACGAATCGGAAGGTTGAGGTCACCGCATCGAACAGGTCGTGCAACGCGTCCACAAGCACCATGTTCGGGCTGGAGCAGGCGACCAGGGCGACCTGGCCCGACTGTGGGATGGGGACAAAGGTCTGCATTGTCGTCGTCCTGATCCAACCGGCCCGATCAGGCAATGTGAGGTCCTCGACACCGTAGGCACGGGCGGCCTGCCCGGCCTGCGGAAGATCGACGAGTGCCACCGTGGTCCAGGTGTCATCCGGTGATCGGGCGACCTTCTCCGTCAGCGTGGCCATAATCGCGCCCGAGGTGACGCCAGCGATCCGGTCGCCATCCGTGCGGTCGCCGCCGGGCGCGGCAAGCACCGAGACGGTCACTCCGGCGGACAGGCCCGTGCCTTCAACCGCCTCGGCCATGACCCCGCAGAACAGTGCGCCACCAGCAGCGGCATCGCTGGCCGCATGGCGCAGTATGCGGGAGATCGCCGCGCAGTGCCCGGCGAGTTCGGGGACACCGCGCGTGCGCTCGCGGACCAACGCGTCGATGGATGCCCGGCGGGTCACCGGGTTCAGGTCCACCTCGAACCAGGTGTCCGGAATGGTGATCGAGAACCCGGCGGTTGCCGGCCAGCTGGCTGCGGTGTGGTTACTCAGATCCCCGCCACCCCCTCATCCGTGGGTTGTGACGCCCGGTTCAGGTTGGTAGCCAGGTCGGTGTCGACCTGGCGCAGTGCCCGCGCGGATTCCGACGCCATCGTCGCCAGCTTGTTCGCGTTGTCATCGATCTTCTTGCGCCCGTCGCTCCAGTCGTGCTCGAAATCGCTGAGTGCGTTCTCGATTTCGGCCGAGCCCAGCTGGCCCCGATAGTGGTCGAGCGTCGAACGGGTCGCGTTCATCGTCGATCGGATCGATTCCAGATTGCGCGCGAGGGAGTCCAGACCCGGAAGATCGACCGACAGGCGGTCAGCAGTCATCGAAACCCACCTCCGTTATGTGTAGGCCTGTACACGCGAAGCCTCGTAATCGGCGGCCGTGGTGGAGCCCGGCCTGCTAACCCTGCCCCCGAAGCGAGTTCGCGAGCTGGGTGTCGGCGGTACGGAATGCCTCCGCGGCCTTCGTGAGGTACCCGGCCATACCGTCCAGGCCGCCCAGCGTGTTGGTGACACCGGTGTTGAATCTGTCGTAGGAGTCCTGGAACTGCACGCTCGACTGGTCGGTGACATAGCCGCCCGCGACCAGCGCGTCGACCGTCTTCTTCAAGGCGTTCAGATGCGTCTCGATGTCGGTCTTGCCGTTGCGGAGTCTGGTACTGGCGTCGTCCATCTCGGTGTAGGTGACGTTGAGATTGGGCATCGTCTCCGGCCTCTTTCAGGTAGGTGGGCTGGCGTTGGCGGAGTGGACAGGCTTCGGCGTGCGCTGTCACAGCGCGGCGGATCGTCTGGTGCAGGGTCGTTCCGTCCCGCAGCGGATCTCGTCCGGTGGTCATCGAGTCACCACCGGTGCTTCATTTCTGCCAAGAGTGGCGTAACAAGCACTTTGCGTGCCACAGTGTCGTGGTACCGCACTCCATCAGATAGCCACATATCGTGCTACATCCTGCGCCAGCGGATCCACTCCGTAACAGGTTCGCTGCGGCAAGCATCTCACAGAGCGCGTCCCGTTGATACGGTTACGAACGTTTTTGTATGAATCTACTGTTTTGTCGCATCTGCCAGCGCGGCCAGAAGGAGGCCTGGTGTCCGCTCCGACGATAGATCAACATGTCGTTCGGCAACTATCCGGCTCCTCGGCGAGGCTGCTGCGCCCGTCGCCCGCACCGAGCCGTACCCGCCGACCCAGGTACGGCGCGCCTGAAAACGACGTCCAGCGATGACGAACGTGTCAACAGTGACGACGTTTATCCACAGCGCGGACGAAACCCTGGTCGGCCCGAACCCGGGGGGAAGACGATGGGCAGCGTGACGCCGTCCCGCCGCGACCATGCCGGACCATCCGGCCGCCGGCATGCACGGCCGGCGACGCGGGCTGCTCACCCGCTCGTCCCGCGGCGGGAACGGCTGCGCGCCGTGCGGGCGGTCACTCTCCTCACCGTGATCATAATTGGTGTGCCAGCCATGCTGGTGCTGCTGGTCGGTTTACCGATTCCCGGGGTGTGGGCTCCTGCCTGGGCTCCTGCGAACAGGATCGACCAGGCGACCCTGATGGTGATCCTGTCGGGCGTGGTGTGGCTAGCGTGGGCGCACTTCGTCATCTGCGTCATCGCCGAGTGGCGGTCCGGACGGCGAGGCTGCGACCGCCCGCCACGGATCCCACTCGGCGGCGGTTCGCAGACGCTGGCACACCGTCTCGTCGCCGCCACCCTGTTGTTCTCCGGCACCGCCATCCTGCTCACACCCGGCGCGGACGCGCCCGGGCTGCATCCCGCCATCACGGCTTCGGCTGTTCGGCCTGAGGCTGTTCGACCTGAGGCTCGTGGCACGGCCGGTGACCGGCCGGTCGGGGACGGCGTCATGACGGCGGCCACGAACGTCGATGGCGCGATCGTCGCTGCCGCGAGTGCCGTCACGCCCTTGCGGGGCGTCGCCGGGTCCGCACTGCTGGCGGCGGGAGTGGTGGTAGCCCTGGCCGGGCGGCGAACAAGGGCCAGCACGGATGATCCGATCGAGAACATCGAGACCGCCCTCCGCCTTGCCGCAGATGTCGGGGCGGCCCGGTTTGTCGACCAGGCGTTACGGGTACTTTCCGCGGAGCTGACCACGGCCGGCCGCACCCTGCCGTCGGTCTACGCGGCCACTCTCACCGACTCCACACTGCTGCTTCACATCGCGCCAGCCGAAGCCGACGAGCCGCCGGCACCATGGCGGGTTGGCCAGGCGCCGGGTCACTGGCTCATTGACCGGATCACCGACACACCCGACGGCCTGCCCACCGGTGTCGGTGCCGGGATTCCGGCGAGCACACCCGCCCCGTACCCGGGCCTCGCCACGGTCGGCACAGATGACCATGGCTCCCAGATTCTCGTAGACGTCGAGGGTGCCCCGGGAATCATCAGCCTGGGCGGGGATGTGGCCGTGGCCCGCAAGGTAGCCGTGTCCATCGCGGTGGAACTTGCCACGAACCTGTGGTCGGATGAGCTGCGCGTCCACATGATCGGTTTTCCCGGCGACCCCACGCCGATCGCCCCGAACCGGTTGCGGACCGGTACCAGCCTCGGCGAGGTTCTGAACGAACTAACTGATCGTGAGTCACGACGCGCCACCACGGCCGGCGATGAGAACGATCCGAACACCACCTTCGGCGCTGCGCTGCGAGGCCGGCAGGCTGCGCGGACCCAGGCACTGTGGGCGCCGGACCTGCTGGTGCTCGCTGCGCCTCCATCCGACGACGAGGTCGCGCGGCTGTCGGTCCTCGCCACAGGACGCACCCGGGGTGTCGGCGTGATCGCGGTGGGCGACACAAGTGCTGCTCGCTGGCGCTTCACGGTCAGCACCGATGGCAGGCTGTCCCTCGGCGTTCTCGGGTTCGACGTCAACGCTCTGACGCTGCCGGCGGACGAGTACTCGGCCATCGTTGAGATGTTCCGAGGGACCGACGCCGATCCAGCGACCTGGACAACCCGAAGCCCCACGCCACCCGCGCTGCCAGCGGGTCCGGGCCAGACGGACGCCTCGGGCCAGACCCAGGCGTGGATCTCTGCGACGAACGCGCTGGGTGCAGGTCGGCCGGGCACCGAGATGGTCAGGTTTACGGTCCGGGATTCAGCAGCCGTCGCGCTGGCTCCTGCTCCTGCTCCTGCTCAGGGAGGAGTACCGGCGCCCGTCCCGTGGGTTCCAGACATTCCGCCGCGAGTGAGCCCGCCGGTCCCCGAGCTGCCGGCCGTGTCTCGTCGAGCGCCCGACGGTCGCAGACATCCAGCGGTACCGCCCATCCCACCGCTACCTCCCCCACCTCCGCCACCGCCACGCGCGCCACTCACGGCCCCACGGCCCAGGCCCCCGATGCCCCCGCTGCCCCCCGGTGAGCGGCCGGTAACGCCGAGCCCATCACATCCGCTCGGTGTCCGGCCCGCGGGGTCCGCGGGGTCCCAGACGATCCCGACCGGAGGGCTGCCAGCGCTCCCGCCGCCGCGTTCCTTTCCGGTCCGGGCAGCGCCCGCCGCACGCGCTGAAGCTCCCCCGATGGTGCTGCCGCCTGCGGCGCCGCTGGCCACAGCGCCTCTGGCCACAGCACTGGCGGCTACCGCCGTACCGGGCCTCTCCCCGAGGGAGGCTGCGGCCCGGCGCCCACCGCCGGTACCTCCCCCCGGCGAGGAATCTCCACACGAAGAAACCCAGCGCGAGCCACTCCCGCGCGAAGAACCCCCACGCAAAGAACCCCCACGCGAAGAAGCCCAGCCCCGCGCGGCAGAAACGCCACCGCTGGTGACAGTGGACCTGTACCGGCCGAACGACGCCGAGATCCGCGTTCTGGGGACCATCACCATCGACGCTCCCGGTCCGTTGGCGCCCGATCGCAGGGACCTGTTGACCGAATTGGTGGTCTATCTCGCCCTGCATCGCAACGGGATACCCACCAGCGACCTCAAGACGGCGATCTGGCCACACGGAGCGTCCGGCGAGGTGGTGGCGGCGGCACTCGACGACGCCCGCGCCTGGCTCGGGCCAGCCAGCGGCGGCGGTCCGCGCATCACCATCAGCGACGACGGATGCTGGCGGCTCGCGGACGATGTCCGGTGTGACTGGGACCTGTTCATCGCCTACACCCACCGGTCCGGGTGGCCGGATGCCAACACCGATGCCGAAGAGGACCTCATCACCGCGTTACGACTGGTCACCGGGCCGCTGTGGACGAACCTACCCGATCACCGCTACGACTGGCTGGCCTCGAGCCCGATCAGAACGTCCATAGCGACCACAGTTGTGGATGTTGCCCACCGGCTTGCCCAACTCACGCTCGGCTATGGCGATACCGTGACCGCCGTTGCGGCATGCCGGACCGGCCTGCGCGCCGTACCGACGGCCGAGGTCCTGTGGCGAGACCTGTTGCGTACGGTTGCCGCCCGGCGCGACCGCAAGGCGCTGGAAGCCGTGATCGGCGAGACGTACCGGGTGATCGCGCCACCGCGAAGCGGTCTGAAGGCTCAGGCCGAGACAGAGGCGCTGGTACGGGAACTGCTGTCGGGATTGCGCCGCCGATAACCGGGGCGCCACCGATAGCCGGACCCCGGGGTCCGCGGGCCGTAGAGGATCAGCCGTACGGCCCGTTGACCCGGTACGGCGGGAGCGCGGAAGGCGGCGGTTGCCACGGCCCCGGCATCGGCAGCATCGGGCCGCGGGCACGGGCGCCGAACAGCGCAAGTACCGCGATCGCCGCGAACGCGGCGAGATGAACATCGGGCAGGTTCAGGTTGGTTCCGCCAAGGGGCGCGAGAAGACGCGGCGAAATTGGGATCATGAAAGACGGCGCCTTGAGCCGCAGCAGCGCCACCGCAACGGTGGCCCTCGCTGCGAACAGGAAGAAACGGTCCGACCGGCGATCACAGAGCAGGCCGAGTGCCACCAGCCCGATCACCACGGCGAAGCTGTCCACCACATAGATCATGAGTCTCGGCTGGAACATCTCGAGTGCGCAGACACCGGCCGCCACCGCCGCGATGAGAAATGTCGCGCCTCCGGACGGCGCCAGCAGACTGGCAAGAAGCAGCATCCCTCCGATGACGAGCGTTCCGATCAGACTCCGCTGGTCGGAAAGGACGTAGGCCTTCCAGAGGGGATTGGCTGGGATGAACAGGACGACGCCCAGCCCGACCGCCAACGCGACAAAGGCCGTCCAGCGTCCGGAGCTCCAGCCAGCCGTCCAGCCTCGCCAGGCGAGAACGACGGTCATGGAAACCGCAGCCCCTATCATGATCATCCACCAGCCTGCACGGCGTGGCTCATGAATGATCTCGCGGGTCCAACCGAGTTCCGCCAGCGACATCACGGACAGGCCGACGACGCAGCCGCTCGCGAAGTCACGCCCACTACCCCACCGGTTTGCGGCCACCAAAGCGATGAGCGCCACCGGCAAGGCCAGGAACGCTATCCCGAATTCGCCGAAAACATCCCATACATCACGGTTCCGGTAGAGTCCGGGCGTCCGCAGCGCGGAGGGAATCAGCGTCAGGACAGCTGCCACCAGCAGGACGCCCAGAACCGGCGTCGCCATCGGCACGGAGCGGCCGAACCAGCCCTGTTGAGGTGGGCCCGGGGGGTCGAGCATGCCGCGCACGTCGGGCGCGGCCGGCGGCGCAGCCCGGGATGCGGTTGGCAAAGGCGGCTGCGGTGTCCGCAGCTCCTCCTGGGCGGGCCGCTGCCAGTCCGATGGGGACGGTGCGGACGGAAATCCGGTATTCGGGGGTCCGGCGTAGCCCCCCGCCCCTGGTGGCGGTGGGGTCTGCCAGCCCAACCACGGAGCTTCCCTGCGGGTGGCGGAGGGCTGCGGCGGCCCGTACGGGTTTGCCGGCGGCGGGGCATCGCCACCACGGACGAGACGGGTGGCGATCTGCTCGGATTCGGTTATGCCGTGGATGTGGTGGCCGGTGAGACCCGTCACCACATCGGCCGCGGTGGGGCGCTCGGCGGGTGCCTTGGCCAGCGCCCTGGAGATCACCGAAGCGACCGCTACCGGCATGCCAGCAAGATCGGGAGGACCGCCGAGGACCCTGGCCATCGAAGCGGTCGGGGTCTCGGCGGCAAAGGGATGCCGGCCGGTCGCGGCGTACGCGACGCAGGTCGCCCAGGCGAAAATGTCGGCGGCGGGTCCGGCACGCTCGCCGGAAAGCTGCTCGGGTGCCATCCACGCGATGGTTCCGATGCTGAAGCCGGTTTTCGTGTTCACTGTGGCGTCGGACAACCGGGCGATACCGAAGTCGATGACCTTCGGCCCGTCCCATGCCATGATGATGTTCCCGGGTTTGAGGTCGCGGTGCACCACACCGGCGTCATGGATGACGACCAGGGCCTCGGCCAGCCCGACGGCGAGGCTCATCAGCGCGTTGCCGTCCAGGCGGCCACGTCGGCGCACGGCGTCGGCCAGGCTCACCCCGTCCACGTATGCGGTCGCCATCCACGGACGAGGGGCGTCGACATCCGCGTCGAGCACTTCGGCCACGAAGGTGCCACGAACCCGCCGGGCGGCCGTGACCTCCTGCCGAAAACGCGCGCGGAACTCAGGATCCGCGGCGACGTTACGGTGCGGGAACTTGATTGCCACCGGCGTGTCGTCCGGGGCGAAGCCCTGGTAGACGACGCCCATGCCGCCTTCACCGAGACGGCCGTGCAGGCGGTACGGCCCGACCGAACGCGGATCGTCAGCAGCAAGCGGCGCGAGCACCCGATCCCCTCTCGCCGACCCCGATCACGTGCGGAGATTACCCGACCGCACAGGCCCCACCCGCATCCCGGTCATAAAGCCGTCGGAAACCTGGTCGGTACCCATCGGCTCGCCGTATGATCCGGACCCCGTGATTCTAGGCGCCTGTGGCAAAGTTGTCCATTTTAACCGAAATGTGCGGTTGCCTTCCATGCGGATCTTCAGCTGGTGCAGGTGTCCGCATAGGGCAGATCATGCGTGTACAAAGTCCAGGTCTCCTGGTCCAGTGAGGTTCCAGCAAACGCGCATGCCCACGGCAGCGCGTTCGTGCGCAGCGTGTCGAAGACGGAGACATCCCAGATTTGAATGGTGCGATCATAGCTCCCGGTGGCGAGGGTGTGGCCGTCCGGTGAGAACGCCACCGACGTCACGGTGCCGGCGTGGCCCCTGAGCGGGATCCCGAGGGGCTGGGGACCGGTCGGGGTCGTGAGATCCCACAGGCGAACGGTCTTGTCATTGCTGCCACTGGCAAGGATGTGGCCGTCGGACGAGAACGCCACCGACGTCACGATGTCGGTGTGACCGGTGAGAGGCGGACCGATGGGGCGAGGCCGGTCCGGGCTGCTGACATCCCACAGGCGCACGGTGCCGTCGTAGCTTCCGCTGGCGAGGGTACGGCCGTCGGGCGAAAACGCCACCGACGTCACCGTGCCGGTATGGCCGGTGAGAGGCGAACCGACGGGGCGGGGCTGACCCGGGCTGCTGACATCCCACAAACGGACGGTACTGTCGTAACTTCCGCTGGCGAGCGTATGGCCGTCGGGCGAAAACGCCACCGACGTCACCGTGCCGGTATGGCCGGTGAGAGAAATGCCGATGGACTGAACACCTGCCGGCGTGGTGAGATCCCACAGGCGGACACCGTTGTCGTTGGTACCGGCGGCGAGGGTATGGCCATCGGGCGAAAACGCTACCGACGTCACCGCACCGATACGGCCAGTGATGGGATCAGTAAACGGCGAGCCGACGGGCCGGGATGGTTGGCTCGGCCTGGTGAGATCCCACAGGCGGACGGAATTGTTGTCGTCGTTACTTCCGGTGGCGAACGTATGGCCGTCAGGCGAAAACGCCACAGCCGTCACCGCACTGGTGCCGCCAGTGGCAGGTGGGCCGACGGGCCGGGATGGTTGGCTCGGGCTGGTGGGATCCCACAGGAGCACAGTGCTGTCATTGCTGCCGCTGGCAAGAGTCCGACCGTCCCGGGAGAACGCCACCGACGTCACCGCGCTGGTCAGGTCGCCAGGAGACGTGCTGGTCAGGCTGCTAGGAGATAGGCCGACGGGGTGGGGTGGTTGGCTCGGGCTGGTGAGATCCCACAGGAGCACAGTGCTGTCATTGCTGCCGCTGGCAAAAGTCCGACCGTCCCGGGAGAACGCCACCGCGGTCACGACATCGGTGTCGCCGGCGAGAGGCGGATCCACCAAGCGCTGTTGGCCCGGGTCACTGAGATCCCACAAAC
>NZ_CAUVXL010000002.1:0-2475 GCF_963555915.1 Protofrankia sp. Cas4 | reverse complement strand
TACCCGTGTGACCTCTGGGCAATGGGCCGAGAGGTATGGGAGCGGTTGGGGTGGTGAGATCCCACAGGCGAACGGGGTTATTGTAGTCGTAACTTCCGCTGACAAGAGTATGGCCATCGGGAGAAAACGCCACCGACGTCACGGTGTCGCTGCCGGTGAGGGGTTCACCGAGAGGGTGGGCTTGACCCGGGCTACTGACATCCCACAAACGGACGCTGTTGTCATTACTGCCACTGGCAAGAGTTCGACCATCAGGCGAAAATGCCACCGACGTCACGATGCCCGTATGGCCGGTGAGAGGTACACCGATGAGGTGCGGTTGACCCGGGCTACTGACATCCCACAGACGGACACCCCTGTCATTACTGCCGGTAGCTATAATATGACTATCAGGTGAGAACGCCACCGAGGTCACCGAGGTGTTCTGCGCGACCGTGATCCCGCGATAGGGGAAGCTCGCGAGGAGCTGCACGAGACTTTCCCGGGTTTCCGGACCCTTTTCGTCGATATTGTAGGCGGCGATGCCGAATCGGAAGGCACCGCGTGGATCTTTCTCTCTGCTGGCGGTGGATTGGACAAGCATACTGAAGGCGATCGCGGAGCGCCGCGCCCGCTCAGCGCCATGCTGGGCGTCGCGGGCGCTGCGCTCCTGCCAGAATGCGACGCCGGCGGCGACCATGGCAACGAAGAGGAAGCCCGAGAGAATTCCGATTCTCTGCTTTCGGTATTGCTGCTCCTGACGCCGGATACGCAGTGCCGCCGCTTCCTTTTCTCGGTGCGTCTCCTCCTCTTCTTCGCGTCTTTTCTGAAAGTAGCGGTAATGAGCGTCGAGAAAGGCCTGTCCGGTGGGGTTGACAGCGACTACCGCCTCGTCCGACGTAGACGGTTCGTCAACGGTGGGTAACCCGAGAATCGTCAGGTTGGCGTTGACCCGATTGGCGTCCCACAGGAAGCTGGAATTCTGATCGGCATTCTCCCACTCGGCAGCAGCCTGCTCCACCGCTCGTGCGGCTCCCAGCGCCACCTCTTTTTCCGTGATAGCTTTATCCAGCGGGGGCCATTCGGTCAGCAGTTTCTCATGTGTTACCCTGAACCAATTTCCGGCGGCGCCATGATCGGCGACGAGCAGCCGCCTGTCAACGAAAACCTCAAAAGCCCGACGCAGGCTTTCAGAGAGGTCGCTCTGCCGGACCTGCCGTCGTGCTCGTCGCCCTGCCTCGTCAATGGTAACCAGCCTGACCAGGCCGGCCAACACCTCAGGTTCAGTCAATGCGCTGGCTTTCATCGCGGCAGCGAGTGCGGCGTCGGCATGCTTTGTCAGAGCACCGGTTACGCCGCCGATGCGGTCGTACTTCTCAACAGTCATGGTGTCGCCACGGGAGAGGCCGTCGGCGAGTTGGTGAAGGGCGAACGCGAGCAGGGGAAGCGCGTCCCCGCTTTCGGCGTCGGCGGACAGGCGGACCAGCAGTTCCTCTTCCACCTGTATTCTGGCATTTTTCGCAGGCTCTTTGATGACAAGTGGCAGCATACCGGGCGCCAGCGGTCGCAGCAGAAAGGGCTGTATGTCGGTATCAACCAGCTCCGGTAGCGTGCGCAGATCGTCGAGGAATTCCGATCGCAGTGTCGCCACCAATCGCACCGGCCCGGCCAGCGCCTTGTCCAGCAGTGCAGCAACCTGTGCCCGCTCGGGGGCCGGGGCACGGGTGAACAGCTCCTCAGCCTGGTCGAGGCCGATCAGTAACCACTGCACGGCAGTGTAGTCCCGAGCGCCGAGCAGTTCTTCCGCGCAACTCCTGAGCCCAAGCAGGTTGGGATTGTCGAGCTTGGCGCGTACGTCGGCTTTTGACCAGCCCAGCCTGAGCTTGTTCGCCGTCACAGTGAGGGCCTGCGCCAACCCGGAGACCGGATCGTCTCCGGGAACCCACCGGTCTGCTACCAGCCAGGCCGGATCCTTCTTGAATAACGGGAGCAGCCCCGCCCGCATCAGCGATGACTTGCCGCATCCGGATGGCCCGACCACAGCCAGCAGGCTGCGGTCCGGACTGGTTGCCCGCAGCAGACTCGCGAGTTCCCGGGTCTCTCCGGACCGGCCGAAGAACATCTGGGCCAGGTCAGAACCGAACGCACGCAGGCCGGGGAACGGATTGTCTCCATCCCGCCAGGTGGTCCGCCCGCCAGCAACAATATCACCCAGATTGTCTGCGAGCTGTTTACGGGCAGCCTGCCGGTCCTCGTAGTACCTGATATAGTGAAGATCTTCCATCAAAGGATGTTTACCGCCTGCTTCGACTGCCAGCGGCAGCAGACGGCAACCGCGCGAATCAGCAATGCCGACTTCGGCGGCACACCAATTCGACGCTACGAAGCTTTCGGTCACGATGCAGACAACCGCGTCGGCATCCCGTAGCTCCTGGTACAGGCGCTGCTTCCAGTTCTCGCCGACCGGCATACCCCCGGCCAGATCCCGAGCCAGAA
>NZ_CAUVXL010000001.1:0-9682 GCF_963555915.1 Protofrankia sp. Cas4 | reverse complement strand
GGTCACCGCGGGCGCCGCCGCGTTCACCAGCGCGTCCACCGGCCGCCGGCTGGCAGCCGTCCCCGTCGTCCCACCAGGAGCCGTGTCATGACCCCCCTCACCTCTCTCGCGTTCACGCCGGTCACGGCGGCCGATCTGGGGTTGCCGGCCCCGCAGGCCATCGCGGCGGCCTGGCCGCTGTTCGTCGTCGGCCTGCTGATGTGGCGCCGCTGGCTGCCCCGGGTCACCGCATGCTTCGCGCTGGTCGCGGGGACCGCGTTGACCTCAGGCTGGCTCCACGACGGGATCGTGCTGGTTCTGGGCTGGGTGACCTGGGCCATCAATGAGGTCACCCGGTCCACCGCCGGTGGGATCGCACCCGGCGCACTCGCGATCATCCTACTGATCTACTTTGTCGCGGAGCTACGACCCGACCCGGGTGCGGTCGGCAAACTCGCCCAGCTGCGGGAGACCCCCCGGGCGCTGGTCGCCGCCGGCACGGCCACGGGCACCCGCCGGCCCGGCCGGTACGGCGCCGGCGGCAAGCGGGCGTCACGCGGCCGGCCGCAGAAACTCGCCGCGGCGAGTGTGGGCCTGCTGCTCCCGGCCGTCGCCCTGACGATCCCCGGGACCGGGGGTGCGGTCGTCACCTCGGCCGTCAACGTGATCGGCGGCGCGTTCGCCTGGCCGATCACGGCGCTGTTCGGGACCGGAACGTGATAGCCGGCTCCCAGACGGCGGGCCAGTTCGAGCGGGCCGCCGTCACGGTCCTCCCGCTCCTACTCGGGGCCGGGGTGTTCGCGGTCGCGTTCGTCCACGTCCACGACGTCGCGAAGTGGGCCGGTCAACCCGACTGGGCGGCCTGGCTGATCGCCTGCACCGGTGAG
Organism: Protofrankia sp. Cas4; assembly: GCF_963555915.1. NCBI lineage: Bacteria > Bacillati > Actinomycetota > Actinomycetes > Frankiales > Frankiaceae > Protofrankia > Protofrankia sp. Cas4. The sequence continues at coordinate 8,816 of NZ_CAUVXL010000001.1, read as the reverse complement.
TTGATGGCGATCGCGGCCGGCGCCGCGATCCTGGAGAGCCGCCGGGTCGGCGCGGGCCGCGGCTGGCCGGTATTCGTCCTGGTCTGCGCCGTCGTCTTCTCCGGGGCGTGTAACTTCGCCGCCGCCGGCGGCGGGCTTGCCGGGGAGAAACCCGGCGTGTGGGTGTCGGTGATGGCGGTCTGGCCGGTGGTCGCGTTCGGGTTGGTCGCCGGGTTGAAGGCCACCCGTCCCGTCACCGCCACGCGGAACGCGGAGCAGCCCGGGGAGACCGCGGAGCGGTCGGCGCAGCCACCGGATCGCGCGGAGCACCGTCCCGCACCCGACGAACGCGAGAGGGATCCGGCGATCAGTTCGCTGCTCCCGGACGCCATGCGTATCGCCCGGCGGATCGCCCCGAACGGCACCCCGCCATCAGGCCGGGCACTGGCACAGGCCCTACGCGCCGACGGGCACCCCCTTGCAGCGAGCCGGGTCCGCCCGCTGGCCGACGCCGTGGCCGCCGAATGGGCCAGCGCCGGACCAACCCTCATCCCCGTCCCGTCACGGCCGGAGGTGTCGCCGTGAGCATCCGCACGGGTTCGGGGATCGAGGCCCGGTGGGAGCGGCGCCGGACCCGCTACGCCGCCCGGCGGGCGGCGGCGGCGACACCGGCCGACCGGCTGATGGCCGCCGTGGACTACCTACGCGGCGCACTCGCCGACGTGCCGGCCGGCCGGGCGCGGCGGGCGGCCGCCGACGCGGCCGAGCATCTCACCGCGCTGGCCGACCAGCTGGCCCGGGAGGTGACGTCACGATGAGTGAAACTCGCCAAACTCGCCAAACTCGCCTCGCCTCCGATGGGTGGCTGCCGGCCGATGGTCACTGCGCGCCCGCCCGCGCGCGCGAGGCTAGCAAGGCGAGTTTGGCGAGTTTGGCCCGACCCTGGCCGGCCGCTGTCCGTCACACGGTGGCCAGTCGGTTACCGGTCACCGTGGCGCCGGCCGAGCCGGCCGCGGTCCTGCGCTACGCCCTGGACGGCGCCTGGTGCGCCCCCTACGCGCTCGGCTGGCGCCGCGCCGGCGTGGCCTACGCCTACCTGGTCGCCCTTCCGATCACCGCGGCGGCGTACAGCACGGCGTGGCTGGCCCAGTGGGCCGGCGGGATCACCGGCGACTGGCTACCCACGGAGACGATCACCGGGTGGCGGCGGTGGCTGTACGCCTGGCCCCCGGCGCTGGCCGAGGTGGCCGCCGACGCCGCAGCGGTGCCCGGTGCCCGCCGGGTCGCGGCCTGGCTCGCGGTCGGGGTCTCCGCAGTGGCCTACGGAACAGCCTGGATCGCCCAGCGCCCCGGCCGGCTGGCCGCCGCGGCCGGTCTGGCGCTCGTCCTCTCCATCTTCACCGTCGGGAAGTGACCGAATCATGGACCTGCTGATCCTCCTCTACTTCGCCTACGCCGTGTACCGGGCCGGCCTCGATGCCGCCGTCAACAGCTACGCGCTGAGCCGAGGCCGTGACGTCTACATCGGCGACGGTGCCCGCCGGCGCCGCTACTCCGGCTGGACACTCGGTGCCGCACTGGCCGTCCTCGCGATGTCCCTGCTGGAGGGATGGAAAGCGGGCTGGCACTGGGGCGGCCGGACACGCGACGGAATCAATACCCGCCGCCGTGCCGCTCGTCCCCGACCCGCCGGCGACGGCCCGACGGTGTCAGAGCCCGACGCCGCACCCTGGACCAACGATCCGTCGCCCGACGAGCCCGGCCCGGCCCGGCCCGACACCGACGAGCCGCCGACCGGCCGGCCCTGCGGGATCTGCGGTCAGCGCACCGCCACCGACGTGGCGGTCATCATGTACCGCGACGGCCACGTCGAACATTTCGCGTGCCGCGACAAGGTCGACGCCGGTAACGGCGACCCACCGATGCGCTTCTGCGACGCCTGCGGCGACCTCGAGCGGCCCGGTGATCCACTCGTGTGGGACGACCTGGGGCTGATCCACACCTCCCACACCCACGACCCGCGCAGCGACGTCGACCCGCCGTCCACACCAGCCGCCACACCGGCCGCGGACGTCGTCGACACCGGCACCGGCCAGCCGGTGGACGCCGTGTGGGAACCGCTGGACACCCCGTCCGGCTGGCCGTCGGTGCCCACCCACAGCCGTACCGGCTAACGCGGCGGGGCCGCGCCCGGCCCCGCCGTTCCCGACCTCAGGTGCCGGACCCGCCAGCACCGCCCTGCCCGGGCCGAACACACGAACCGCAGAGCACCGCCCGGCCAGGCCGCACCACCCCAACCGCACACCGTCCACAACCGAAAGGGATCACCATGACCACGCCGTCAGCCGAAATCGTCGACCGCGCCGGGGCCCGGAACTACCTGGCAGCCCTGCACGGCAACGTCGACAACACCGTGGCCGGCGAGTTCGAGACGTTGCTCGGTGGGCTGGCGAACGCCGGCCTGACCGACCCGGCGGTCCTCGGGCCGATCGAGACCGCGCGGGAACTGCTCGGTGCCGCCCGCGACGGAGTCGCCTCCGCGATCGCCGCCCTCGACGGCGGGCACGCCGCCGTGTCCGAGGTCGTCAGCGCGGTCGACGCCGCCGACTCGACCGAGTTCTACCGGGACCACTGACCGACCCGGCCATAGCCGTGCGGCCCGCACCCAAGGTGCGGGCCGCACACCCGCCGTACCACAAAACGAACACCTGTACGCCACGGAACGCAGAGGAAGGCAGGATGGTGCGACACCGCGATGCCAGACCGCCGGCAGCCCCGGCCGGGCAGACAGCCACGCTGGCCCGGGTCGACGCCACCGTCAGCCGGCTGTTGACGTCCGCGGCGACGGCCGACGACGACCACACCGCCCTGGCCTACCTCGACGCCGCAGTCAAGATCGAACAGCAGGCGACCGCGACCGCAGCCGCCAACCGGGCCGTCGCAGACCCCCTGGTGCAGAAACTGCTGGCACGCGCCACACAGGCCCTCAACGCCGGGGACACCCCGCGCGCCGAAGCCCTCCTCCAGGCCGCACGGGCGGCGGCGACCCGAACCCGGTTCGGGGCGCTGCGCATCCGCAGGCAGGTCGTTCCGTTCACCGTCCTCGGCCTGCTGTGGGCCGGCGCCACCGTCGGCCAGCTCGGTGCCGGCGCCGGCGCCGGCCGGATCCTGGCCGGGCTCTACCTGGCCCTGGCCGTGGTGTGGTGGTGGGCACGGGGACGCCGCGCCGACTGGACCGACCGGCCCCGCCGCTGGCGACGCCGCTACACCACGGTTGTCGCCGTCAGCGGCGCGGCCTGGCTGTGGTGGGCCTGCGCCGGCGGGGCGATCGGCTGGCAGGCCGCCGTCCTGTGGGCCGGGGGATACACCCTCGCCGTCCCGTACTGGGCGGCGCACCGCATCCCCGACCCGCCTGCCGAGATCGCACCCGAACCGCCGGCACCGCCAGCGATGGTCGTCGACCGCCGTCCCCGAACCGTCGCCCTGTGGGAGTCACGAGTAGCAACCCGGATCGCCCCCGGGGCGAAACTGACCGACTGGCAGGACTCGCCCGGCGGGCAGGTTGCCGAGGCGTACATCGTGCGTCTGCCGCCCGGAGAGATGACCCGGGCCGACCTGCAATCCAAAGTCAGCGCGATCGCGTCCGCGTTGGAACTGGGCCTGGCCGACATCCGTATCGACCGGCACCCCGACGACCGGGAACACCTCGCCCGGCTGCTCATTCTGGACCGGGCCGAGGGTGCGGCGGACATGACCTACCCCGGACCTGAGGCCGCGTTCGACCCGGCGACCGGCACGGCCTACATCGGCCGCTACCCGGACGGGGAGCTGCTGCCCTGGCAGGTCTTCAGTCCGAGTTGGGGTGCCTTCAGCGGCCTGTTCCTGGGCTCCACCGGCTGCGGCAAGAGCCGACTCATCGAACTGCTGTGCCTGACGCTCCTGCGTACCGGAATGGTGGAGATCTGGATGGCCGATCCCCAGGGCGGCGCGTCCCTGCCGGTACTGGCCGACAACGCCAACTGGGTCGCGACCGACCCGGACGAAATCAACCTGATGATGCGCGGCGTAGACATCGTCGGCCGCTACCGGCAGAAATACATCAGCGCCCACAAGTATCCGGTACACACAATCTCCCGGGAACGACCGATGCTGTTCGTCGTCATCGACGAATGCCATGACGTTCTCTTCGGGAAGGAACACCCGAACACGAAGATCGGCGAACGGGTGGCGGCGATGTACCGGAAATGCGGTATCGGGATGTTGCTGGCCAGCCAGATGACAGAGCTGTCCGTCTTCGGCGGCAGCGACAAAATCCGCAGCAACATCCTGCGGTCAAACGCGTTCATCATGCAGATCGCATCGAAAATCGCGCCACATCTGCTCGCCGGTCTGACCGGCAATCCGGCCACGCTCCGACTGCCCGGCCAGGGGTTCAAAATTCCCTCCACCCGCGACATCTCGGCCCGCTCCTGGCGGCCGCTCGACGACGACGCCGAAACGCAGCCGATCCTGCGCGCGGCCTATGCGGCGCTCCCGCCGCGGCCCGGGTTGGAAACCGGCGTCGTCGGTGCTCTGGGTGGCCTGTTCGCAGGCCGGCACCTGCGCCGGCTGGCCGCCCGCGCATCCGCCGTCGCCGAACTCGCCCAATACGACCCGGCGATCTTCACCGAGCTCAACGAGACCGACCCCGAACTGGCCGCCGCCGCGTTCGCGGTCCACCTCGCCGTTCCGGCGGGCGGCCCGACACAGCCGGCCGGCCTGTGGACCCCCGGCCCGCAGCTACCGGCCTCGCGCGGCGGCCAGCCATCGGCTTTCCGGGTCACCTCGACCGGCGTCACCCTGCAACCCGCAGCCTGGACACGCATCGGCCAGGAAGAACTCGAGCCGACCAAAGAGTCACCCGAACGCGCGGCAAGCGTCCGGCAAGCCGACCACCCGCAGCTGTCACTTGCGGGGCAAGAGATCTACAGCCTTATCCCGGCCGACTCGACGATCGGAACCGGCGACATCATCGCCCGCGCGACCTGCTCAACACAACACGTACACAAAATGCTGGCCGCGCTTGCCCGTGACGGCCTGGTTATCCAGCCACGACACGGCCAGTGGACCCGCGCCGCATAACCACGACCGGAAAGGAAACCGCACCGTGACCACATCAGATTGTGGCTGGCCGGCCGTGACCACCACAGCAAGGAGCAACCCGGCCATGACCAGTCCCCGCGCGACCATCCACCGCGTCGCGGTCGTCGTGTTCGCCGACGTCCCCGGCATCGACGCCCACGACGCCGCGAACCGGCTCACCGCCGCCGTCGCCACCGCCCTCGGTGACCGCCTCCCGACACCGCACCGCGGCCGCCCGAGTTCCTACCCCGACACCGAGGTCCTCGAGGTGATCGAGCTGGCCGTCGCCGCGCGCAACGGATACCTGACCATCGGGCCGGCACCCCGGCTCCCCCACGAATGACCCGCACTCCCCAACATCTGCAAGGAGGTGTGTTCAGCATGCCCACCCTCGCCGACACGGCCCCGGCCCGCACCGACACCGACACCGACACCGACACCGACACCGCGATCACGGTCGCGTCCGTGGACCTGCTCGACATTCTGGCCAACACCCGGCTCGCCGCCGGCCGGAACGACGGCCCCCTCGGCCTCTCCATGGTGCGGCTCTACGTCGCCGACGGCCGGTTGCACGCCGCCGCAACCGACCGCTACCGCATCCACCGCGACAGCACACCCATCGGCGACGACCACAGCCTGGCCGCCCCGTTCCTACTCGGTCGTGGCGACACCGGTCGGATCCTGCGGCTCATCCGCCCCCTGCTACGCCAGTTCACCGGCAGCACGGTCACCTTCACCCGACCCCAACCCGCCGCCGACGACATCGCGGCCCACCCGCTGACCGTGACCCTGCCCGACGGCGCCGTCCTCACCGGCGCGCTGGCGGCTCCCGCCCGCCGCCCGTCGCCGGGGCAGTACCCGGCGGACGTCGACGACCCGTTCTCGATCTCCCCGGCGGCCTGACCTCTTCGTGGTGCGGCAGGTCGGCCCCCGAAACGTCTGGCCAGACCCGACGGGGCCGGCCCGCCGCCACCACTTCACCCGAGAAGGGATCTGTTTATCATGCCCAACGTCCGACTGCTCACGTTGCACTTCGCCGATGGCTCCCACCCCCGCGTTCCCGCGCTGGAGCTCGTCCCGGGAGTGTGGCTGCACCGCGGCCCGTGGATATGTGGCTGCACCTCCAGCCTGCTGGAGGAGCGGTGCAACCCCCGGGCCACCTGCCGGCAGGCCAGCCGCGAATGGGTGCTGTCCAGCCTCTGCGGGAAGGCACTCCCGGGGCCGTGGTGGTACATGGCCGACGTGTCGGTGATCCGCCGGTACGCCGCGGACATCTCCGCCTGGATGGTCGCGGCCGGCGTCGACCTGACCGACCCGGACCCCGACCACATCGACCCCGCCCGCGCGACCACCCCCGCCGCCCAGGCCGCCAAAGCGACCCTGTGGCGTCGGGGCGCAACCGGCTACTACCTGCCCGCCGGTGACCCCCGGCACCACACCCTGAACTACAGCCGAAACAGATGTTCTCGGCACCCACTGGGGCACCCTGCCTACGGCCAAGAACACGCCGTGAACCCGTCACCGGCCCTTTAAAACTCTCTTCTCGGTCCCACCCTCGCCATTCCCACCCCGCCCTGCCCTGGGCGCGGGTGGGAAGCCCTGCCGAGCGGCCATTTCCCGGCCAAGAAGCGAGCGTAACCAGTGCTTCCCGACGTCCTCGCCGCGTCCGCGGCCCGCCTCGCTGACGGCACATTCGTCGACCTGTGGATGCAGATACAGCGCACCGGCGGCTGCTCCCACCCGATACGCCTGACCGGAACAATCGACCAGGCCGACCGGATCACCGGTGAAATCCGCCGCATCATGGATTCCGCATCCCTGCCGGACGGCACGATTCTCATTCCATGCGGGAACCGGCGGGCCACCGCCTGCCCGTCCTGCTCCTACCTGTACGCCGGGGACGCCTGGCAAATCGTCCACTCCGGCGTCGCCGGTGGCTGCACCGTCCCGGAAACAGTCGCCTCCCACCCGGGCCTGTTCGTCACCGTCACCGCGCCCAGCTTCGGCCCGGTGCACTCCCGCCGCGCCAACCACGGCCCCGCCCAGGTCTGCCGCCCCTACACCGGCCGCTGCCGCCACGGCCGGGCACGCGGCTGCCACCTCGTCCACACCGACGACGACCCCCGCCTCGGTGCCCCGATCTGCCTGGACTGCCACGACTCCTCCGGCCTGGTCGTCTGGAACCGCCACGCCCCCCGGCTGTGGAAACGCACCGTCGACCTGACCTACCGGCGGATGGCCACCCAGACCGGGGAGAGCGAACACGCGACCCGCCGACTCGTGCGCATCAGCTACATCAAGGTCGCCGAAGCCCAAGCCCGCGGCGCCGTGCACTTCCACGCCGTGCTCCGCCTGGACGACGCCTCTACCGACCCCGGCCACTGGGCACCCCCGCCGCCCTGGGCCACCGCCGACCTGCTCGCATCCTGCTGGCGCTGGGCCGTCCGCCACGCCGAACAGCCCTGCCCCGACCCGCACCCCTACGACCTGCCCACCCCGCTCGTCCCCACCCCCACAGCCCGCCCACCGATGGCCGCCGCCCGCTGGGGCGAACAAGCCGACACCCGCATGCTGACCGTGGACGGCGGCGACCTCACCCCCGCCACGGTCGGGAACTACCTCGCCAAATACATCACCAAATCCGTCACCGCCTCCGGCGCGCTGGACGCCCGCATCCGCAGCGCCGACGACCTGCACACCCGGCTGTTGCTCCTGCCCGACCATCAGGCCGAACTCGTCCGGGCATCCTGGCGACTGGCCATCCGCCGCGACTTCACCGATCTCGGGATGGCCCGGTGGGCACACCAATTCGGCTTCAACGGCCACTGGATCACCAAATCCCGCACCTACAGCACGACCTTCGCGGCCTGCCGCGAACGCCGCCGCACCTGGGCCAGAACCCACACCCCGACCGGTGAGGAACGCACCCCGCTGGACGCCTGGGGACGCCCCGAAAACGACGAACAGGTCATCACCCTCGCCGAATGGCGCTACCACTCCGCCGGCTACACCAACACCGGTGACCGACTCCTCGCCGACATGGCCGCAGACCAAGCCCGATCACGACGCGAAGCCGCCCAAACCGACCGGCAGGAAGCGTGACGAATCAGGAAGGAAGCGGAAACCCGGTGTCGAACGTCGAAGCACTTCCCGCCCCACCGTTGAGGGTCCTGCTCACCGTAGAGGAGGCGGCCGACCGGCTGAGGATCGGCCGCACGACCCTCTACGGGCTCATCGGCGCTGGCCAGATCGTGTCAGTCCGGATCGGGCGCCTGCGTCGTCTGCGCCCGGTTGACGTTGAGGCATATGCGGTAGGCCTGTCCCCTATCACCACAGCTCCCGAAGAAGCCTGATCTGCCATGCCTCGCAAACGGGAGCAAGGTACGCGCGCGCCCAACGGCGCGTCCAGCATCTATCTCGGCAAGGACGGCTCGTGGCACGGGCGGGTCACCGTCGGCGTACGCAACGACGGAAAGCCTGACCGGCGCCATGTCCGCGGCAAGACCGAGACGGAAGTTACGAAAAAGGTTCGGAAGCTCGAACAGGAGCGTGATGCCGGGATAGTGCGCAAACCGGGAAACCCATGGACTGTGGAGCGTTGGTTGACTCACTGGGTAGAGAACATCGCTGCCCCGTCAGTGAGTGAGAATACGATCGCCGGATACAGGGTTGCGGTACGGGTACATCTGATTCCGGGGGTGGGCGCGCATCGAATC